>JAACEA010000370.1 GCA_009936695.1 Planctomycetia bacterium | reverse complement strand
TACCGTCGAATGCGTGGCGCTACCGAGTGCCGCGGCGAGTACGGGGAAGCATGCGTTGGTCAGTTCGCGTGCGAGGTAGGCGCACAGTCCTCGGGCCAGCACGACACGCCGGTGGCGTCCGCTCGAGAGCAGTTCGTCTCGATCGACGCCGACCTCTTCGCAGACCACCTCGATGATCCGGGAGAGCCGGATCGGCTTGCCGCCGGTCGAGGTCGACTCGTCGCCGAGGGCTCGCTGGATGGTGATGGATCCGATTTCCGACTGGTCGCCGACCCCGGCGTCGAGACGTGCCAGGGCGTCGACCCGGGTGAGGCCGCCGATGAGCTCTCGCACCGATCCGACGCAGCGGGATGCGAGCGTCTCGGTCGCGCCGTCGCCGAGTCGGATGCCGCGTTCCATGGCGAGACGTCGGGCGAGTCGGACGCGGAGTTCTCGATCCGGCCGATCGACCTGGACCACCATGCCGGAGAGGAAGCGGCTCACCAGCGGACCACTGAATCGATTGATGGTCCGGGGGTGATCGTCGGACACGACCGCCACCGCGCCCCCGGCCATCACGATCGCGTCGATCGTGTGCAGGAATTCGCTCTGGGTGGCGTTCTTGTTCGAGAGGAAGTGGACGTCGTCGATCGCGAGAAGATCGAGCCGTCGCAGCGTCTTCCGAAACCCGTCGAGCTCGCTGTTCCGAACCGCGTGGATGTACTCGTTGGTGAACTGTTCGCCGGTCAGGTAACGGACCTTCGCCCGTCGGTCGTGACGCTTCCGCTTCTCGCAGATTCCCCGGAGGAGGTGCGTCTTGCCGATGCCGCAGTCGCCATGGACGAAGAGGACGCTGGTCGATCCTTCGAGATCGTCTCCCAGCCGGCACGCGGCGTCGTACGCGAGTCGGTTCGAGTCCCCGATCTCGAAGCCTTCGAGGCTCGGGCCGGATTCACGGCGCCCGCGGCCCGTGGTTCGCGTTCGCCGTCCGCGAGCCTTCGTGCGATCCGGCGGGGGGGGAGGCGTCGCAGGGTCGTCGTTCGACGGGGCGGTGCCCGGTCGGGCTCGGACGTCGAGCTGGACCTCCGCGTGCTCACCGAGTTCGGCGCGGGCCGCGAGTTGAATCGCCTCGCGGAAGTGGCGCTCGATCCAGTCCGCGACGAAACGACTGTCGGCCTCGACCTTCAGTCGACCGCCTTCGACCACGAACGCGGTCGAGCGATCGAACCACATGTCCCAGCGACGGGGGCCGACGCGGCGGGCGACCTCGCGACCGATCCGCGACGTGCAGTCGCTGTCGCCGGTGTGCTCGTCGATCGTCGTTTCGAGGTCGTGCATCTCTTCGCTCATCCTGGCAGGCTCCGATCGAGGGGATTTCGTCCGGCGTCGAGCGTCGGACCTCGAACCAGCCCCCGTGAGGGGGCACGGCGATCGCCCTCCGGCGGAGGCCGGATTCGAAGCGATCGTCGGTTGGGGTTGGAGTCCCTTCCGGCGAATCGAGTCAGGCCGCCTCTCTCGAAGCGACTCGACCCTGATCCGCATCTCCCCGACAAGGCGGGGAGCAGACTCGGCCTTCGGTGGAACGGAGCGTGGTCCGAGTTGGAATCCGAATCGAAAAGCCGTCGATTTCGGATTTCACCCGTACCGGCATCCAGCGAAGCGGAGCGGATCACCCATCCTTGGGCGACCTCCGAACACTAACCGGACCCGCCTCCGAAACCGGACGCAAAATCGATCTTCGCGACGGCCGTTCGCTGGAATCCCTTGCACCGCCTCGCTTTTCGGCCACCCGAAAAAAGTAATCCACCGCTCGAGGGCGTGGTGGTTCCCACCCTGTGGAAAACACGGGCGGGTGGCTCGGCTCACGGCGCGAGTGGGTGGACCATCGCGGTTCGACGGACCGAATGGCGAAAGCCGGCGCGGCGGTAAAGCCTTACGGCAGGCTGGTTTTCGCGATCGACGGCGAGCACCACGATGCGGGCGCCGTCGCCGTCGAGTGCCGCGAGTCCGAATGTCAAGAGGGTCTTGCCGAGTCCTCGCCCGCGAGCCATCGGCACCAGTCCGAGGTAGACGAGTTCGATCGAGTGGCCGTCGGCGCCGCGGTTGAACAGGAGAACGCCGGATGGAACCCCGTCGATCCGGAGCACGTGCCACCAGTCTAAGGCAAAACCAAACGTCTCGTCGCTGTTCTTTTGCTGATAAGAAAGCGTTAGACGATGACCTGATTCTTTTGCATCAGGTACTTCACCCGCGCGCTCGTTATAACTTCCCCTAAGGTTCATTGAAAACTTACTATCT
>JAACEA010000041.1 GCA_009936695.1 Planctomycetia bacterium | reverse complement strand
GAGATCGTGGGCATGTCCTACGGGGTCCTCGCCGACGGGTGGCTCGATCCGGGAAGCTCGAACTACAACGCGATCGAGGTGGCCGCCGAAGCGGGACGGCGCATCGTCTCCGCCGACTGGAGCGGACTGGTGGTCGAGGCCTGCTACAACGACGGCGCGACCGCCACGAATTGGGCGAGTGAGCTCAGGCTCGCGGTTCGGATGAATGGGGCGGCCGGTGAGCAGTTCTACGATCTCGGGCAGCCGTTCGCCGGCGAGAACACGGGTGGTGCGAAACCCGGGGAATGTGGCACCTTCGGGCCGATCGACGGCTCCACGCTCTTCGATCCGGGATCCGCCTTCGTCACCCTGGACGGTGAGGTCGCGGTCGGCGCCTATTCGACCTGGGACGACACCACCGATCTCGCCGCGGGCACGATTCTCGAGGGCGCCGTGGTGGTCACGCTCGGTGCGCCGATCCCCGGCGTGTGCGGCACCGCGTCCCAGCCCTGTCAGGAGGCTTCGGGCAAGCCCGGCTGCAGCGACGCGACGTGCTGTGCGACGATCTGCGATTCGGATCCCTTCTGCTGCGACGTGGTGTGGGACGAGTCCTGCGCCGCCATCGCGATCGACGTCTGCGGTCCTCCGGCGCCGACCAACGACGACTGTGCCGATGCGATCGTGATCGAATTCGGCACCACGCCGTTCTCCACGCTCGACACCACCGACGACGGCCCCGAACTGCCGGAGAGCTGCAACGAAGGCTTCGGGACCGGTTTCGGTTCCGACATCTGGTACCTGCTGACTCCGGACGAGACCGACGGCATCGTGGTGTCGACCTGCGACAACGCGGACTATGACACCCGGCTCGCGGTCTACGCCTCCTGCGACGGCGCCCTGATCGGCTGCAACGACGACGGGGCCGACTGCTCGGGATTCACCTCCGTGCTCGCCTTCAACGGCGTCGCGGGGGAGACCTACCTGCTCCGGGTCGGTGGCTACAACGGCGCTAGTGGAACCGGAACGCTCTCGATCCAGAACGGTGAACTTCCGCCGGAGTATCCGACCGAGGTCGTCGCCCGCTGGTCGGTCGAGGACGGCGGTAACGGGAACTTCTATGCGGTCAAGTGGCTTGGTGCCGGCAGCTCCTATGCCCTTGCATCCGGCGAGGCGGAGTTCCTTGGCGGACATCTCGGCACGCTCACCTCGCCGGAGGAGACCGCATTCGTCACGGGATTCGTCGGGATCGGGTCGCCGGCGGTCTACGCCCGCTGCGCGTTCGGCCTGGTGCAGAATCCCGACGGCACCGAGCCCGGCGGCGACTGGGGCTGGGTGACCGGCGAGCCGTTCGACTGGACGAACTGGACACCGGGTGAACCGAACGACAATCCGGCGCCCGAGGACTTCGGCCAGATCTACCCCGCGGGGAACTGGAACGACTGCTTCGACGACGACTTCGGCTCCACCCTGATCGAGTTCGACGAGGATCCCGGCATCAACGACGGCGTCACCTGGACGACGGCCGAAGGCGGCAACGGACACACCTATCGTGGGGTGATCGTGTCGCCGAGGATCGACTGGAACACGGCGCGGGCGATGGCCGAAGAGGCCGGCGGTCACCTCGTGACCTACGAGACGCAGGACGAGGCGTACTGGGTCAACCTCAATCTCGGCTCGTACACATCCCTCTGGGAAATGCCCGGCACCGCGACCGGCAACGGCGGGCCGTTCATCGGACTCGAGAATCTCGGTGGGGCGTGGACCTGGATCACCGGTGATCCGCTGACCTACGACAACTGGGCGCCGGGTGAACCCAGCGGCGACGGCACCGTGGGGCGGCACTTCAGCACCACCGGTCCGAGCGATCAGTTCAACGACGTCCCGGTCGACTCGCTCGCGAAGAGCTTCATCATCGAGTTCGACGACGGCGGCGGTGGTGGCGGCGGTTGTCCCGACTTCAACGGCGACGGCTTGGTCGACGGGATCGACTTCGGTTCGCTCCTGAGCGCCTGGGGCGAGTGCAGCGGGTGCCAGCAGGACCTCAACGGTGACGGCGTGGTCGGCGGGATCGACATCGGTCTGCTGCTCGTCGGCTGGGGAGTCTGTCCCTGATTCGAGGATCCGGCACGGACTGCTACCATCCAGCGATGAACGCAACGCCCATCTTCGTAGCGACGCTCGCGTCGCTGTCGACCGGAATGAACCTCGTCGCGGCGCAGGATGCCGAGGTGGACCCCGAGGTCGTGGTCGAGGAATCGGTGGAGGCCGAATCCGGCCCGCCGGTGCTGCTCCCGGACGTCGACAGCATCACCGAGCACGAGATCGAGGTCGACGGCGAGTCGCTGCGATATCGGGCGACCGCGGGGACGCTCCCGCTCTTCAATGAGTCCGACGGCGAGGTTCGGGCTCGGATCTTCTTCGTCTCCTACGAACGCCTCGAACCGGGGATGAAGGGCGAAGGATCCTCCGATGCGACCGCTTCGTGGACGCTGCCCGATCCTGCGACGCGACCGGTGACCTTCTGCTTCAACGGCGGCCCCGGCTCGAGTTCGGTCTGGCTGCATCTCGGGGCGTGGGGTCCGCGCCGGGTTGCGATGGGCGACGCCGGCGGCCTGACCCCGCCGCCCTGGAACCTGGTCGACAACGACACCACGCTCCTGGACCTGACGGACCTCGTGTTCATCGATCCGGTCACCACCGGCTACAGCCGGGCCGAGGACGGCGTGGACGACGGGCTGTACCACGGACTCGAACGCGACGGCCGGGCGGTCGCGGAGTTCATCCGACTCTGGACCACTCGCAATGGTCGATGGAACTCGCCGAAGTTCATCGCGGGCGAGAGCTACGGCACGACCCGCGCCGCCTGGCTCGCGAGCGAGCTGCAATCGCGACACGGCATGTTCCTCAACGGAGTCGTCCTCGTCTCGAGCGTGCTCGACTTCGGGACCGTCCGCTTCAACCGATCGAACATCCTGCCCGACGTGCTCTACCTCCCGACCTACGCCGCGACCGGCTGGTACCACGGCCGGGTCGATCGCGAACGTTTTCCGACCGTCGAATCCGTGGTGGAGGCGGCGGAGGGATTCGCGATGGAGCGGTACATGCCCGCCCTCGCGGCCGGAAACAAGCTGCCCGCCGACGAGCGGGCGGTGGTGGTCGCCGGGCTCTCGCGCCTGACCGGTCTCGAACCGGCATTCCTCGAGGAATGGGATCTCCGCATCTGGGGCGGACCTTTCCAGAAGGAGCTGCTGCGGTCGGAGCGCAAGACGGTGGGCCGTCTCGATTCGCGATTCGTCGGTCGGGACGCCCGGGCCGCCGGCCAGTCGCCCGAGTTCGATCCGAGCATGGAGGCGATTCGCGGGCCCTACACCGCGACGTTGAACGACTACGTACGTCGCGAACTGGACTTCAAGAGCGATCTTCCGTACGAGATCCTCACCGGACGCGTGCGACCCTGGGACTATTCCCGCTGGGAGAATCGCTACGTCGACGTCGCGTCGAACCTCCGCAGTGCGATGGTGCGGAATCCCGGACTCCGCGTCTTCCACGCCGGTGGCTGGTACGACATGGCCACGCCGCCCTTCGCGGCGGACTGGGTCTTCGATCACCTCGAGCTCGAACCGGACGACCGGGACCGCATCGAACGCGCCTACTACCCGGCCGGGCACATGATGTACGTGCACGACCCGAGTCGATTGAAGCTCGATCGCGATCTCGAGGGGTTCTACGAACGGACCCTGGCCCCCGCATCGCCCTGAACAGGCCGATCTTCCCTGGAGTCGGGGAGGGCGTCACGGGCACGCCCGCGCTGCATACACCCTGCGCTCGCTCGCGCTCGCCGGAGGTCCGACGAGGCGAGGGGCGTGGTGTTTCTGGTGACTCATGCGAAGCGTCGCTTCAGGATGCGGAGCTCACGGTGAGCGGCACGGTCCCCGGTGTCTCGTCCGCGGCGTCCGGCCAGTTGCCGGGGAAGAACGGCGCGTCGGCGTCGGTCAGCGGTTCGAGGGTGTCGAACCAGGTCGCCTCCGGGTCGTACTTCG
>JAACEA010000369.1 GCA_009936695.1 Planctomycetia bacterium | reverse complement strand
GGGACGGTGGGCGGCGTGTCCTCGAGGACGCCGAGCTCGGTGAACAGCGTCTCCCGCTGGTTCATGTCGTCGAAGTACCGACCGCCCCACTTGAAGGTCGCGCCACCCGCGCGGATCTCGACGCCGTCGAAATCGATGCCGTCGAAGGACTGGAGGACGTCGCGGTGCTCCTGCGGCCAGTCCTCACCCACCAGACCGACGAGTCGGGTCGGGGCGAGATGGCTGGCGGCGGCGGCGAAGTAAGCGGCGGACCCGCCCATCACACCTTCGGCCGAGCCGGTGGGTGCGTGGATGGTGTCGACCCCGATGGTTCCGGTGACGATGAGCATTCGGACATTCTAGCGCGAAGCCCATCCGGCCGTGCCACCCCGGGATCGACGCCCGGACCGACTGCTCGCCCGATCACCAGCCGCTCACTCGGCCGTGTGGTCTTCGACGAAACTCCGGGACCAGCCCAGGCCCATCGAGACGCCCATCAGCGCTCCGGCCGCGTAGTCCATCGGCATGGCCATTCCGAGACGCGGGCTGGTGCCGGCCACGAACGCGGCCACACCGTCGCCACCGGTGATGGCGATCGTCAGCTGCCCGAGCGCTCCCACGATCACCGGCGCCGCGAAGAGCAGTACCGGCTGGGTGCGGGGGGCGATGATCCGACCGACCAGTCCGACGAAGATCGCCCCGGCGGTGGCGGCGAAGATCGCCTGTCCCTTGAGATCGTTGGAGAGGAACGCCCAGACCGCCGCCAGCATCAGGAACCCCGCACAGGACGACCGGATCGCCTCGGTCGAGAACACCGCGCGGAGATCGAAGGCCGCCTTGGGATCGTTCCAGGGCTGGTCCGGCAGTGGCCCGGTGAATCGCATCAGGGTCATCGCCATCACCAGCACCACCACGCCCCAGACCAGCGTTTCGATCGCCATGGCCGCCGGGCCGGCATCGACGAACACCGCGTTCGCGTGGGTTCCGCACTGCATCGAGAGGACCGCGATCCCGGTGCCGAGCACGAAGGCCCCCACCGCGGCGTTCACGACCCGGCCCACCAGGATCGCGATCGCCAGCGCCACCACCAGCGTGAGCAGGATCCCGATCGCCGCCGAGACGGGCGAGACCGCGAGCCCCACCGTCGGCCCGGGGACGCCCTGCATGGACTGGAGTCCGCCGACCGCGAGGGCCATGACGAGCATGCAGGCACCCATGCCCCCGAAGAGGGCGATGTATCGCTTGGTGGCGTCGATCATGCGGCCATTGGACCCGCGATGTCGATCACGGGCAAGTCAGGCCGTCTGCCGGACGGGCTCGCTCCGGCTGGATCGGGGTCGTGGCCGAAGCCCGGAGCGCGGGATCGAAGCAGGCCCTGCGAAACGTCTGAGGAAGCAGTGCATCGGCACGGCCACGGCGAGCGCCTGGAGGAGCATGAGCAGGCCCAGCCATGCGATTCCCGGCATCCGAGTCTGCCTGCCCGTCAACCCGAACGCCAGGTTGATGTTGGATGGCTTCTTCGGATCGATCGCCTCGACGGCCGATGCTGGTGTCCATAGGTAGCACACGACAAGAAACACCCACGCCGTCGCGATCCAACCGACGGCCGCCCTGGAGTCGTAGCCGAGGCGGATGACCAGCCAGATCACCAGTGGCGGCAGCCAGAAATGAAACAACCCCAGACTGCGAAGGAAGTCCGTCCCGCTTTCATCGAACATGTAGCTGGTCATGCCGATCAGTGGCGCGCCGTTGAAGTGGGAGGCGAAGTCGACGATCCAGACGAGCGAGGGAACGGTGATGCCCAGTGCGGCCATGCTCATCGGCAGGGATTTCTCCGTCCACATGCCGATCAGGGTCAGGAACAGCGCCACATTGCAGAGGTAGAGAAAATTCGTCGGCCCGTACAGATACCAGTAGACGGTGGTGAATACGGCCATGTAGGCAGTGAACAACAGCTTGACCGCAAGCGGGATCTTTCTCATCCGGACATCATCCATCGCAGGAAACTAACACCCACGGCCCTGTGAATCGAGGATATTCTGCTCGCTCCGCCGAACGCCAGATCGCTCGTCGCGACTGCAAGTTATCAGTCCCGTTTCGATGGTGCGGCCGGCACGCGGCGTGACGGGCGGCGGTCCGCCCCCCCATGCCGCCACGGGCAGGACCCCGAAATCGACCGTCGATGCGGACAACTCCTGCGGGAGCGGGTGGCTCGCGCGGGAAACGGCGGGACCACACCCCCCGACCCGGTATCCTCGAGGAGGTCCCGCCCCGCCTTCCGCCGAGGAGTCCCGCCCGATGATCACTCCCCCGTCGACCATCACGCTCGATGGCCGTCCGCTTCGGATCGACGAGGTCGCCGCCGTCGCCCGCGGACGGGTGTCGATCGACATCGCACCCGCGGCCCGGGACCGAATGCTCGCCGCCCGGGCCGTGATCGACGACATCGCCGACCATGATCGGGCGGTCTACGGGATCAACACCGGATTCGGCTCCCTCTCGAAGGTCCGGATCCCTCCGGAACAGCTGGCCACGCTGCAGACCAACATCGTCCGCAGCCATGCCGCGGGCGTCGGTGATCCCCTCGATTCCGATCTGGTTCGGGCGATGATGATGCTCCTTTCGGCGAGCCTGGTCCGTGGTCACAGCGGGGTCCGCCCCGAACTCGTCGACCGGATCCTCGCCCTGCTCGACGCCGGCGTCACGCCGGTCGTCCCCAGTCGCGGCTCGGTCGGCGCGTCCGGCGATCTCGCGCCGCTCGCGCACCTCGCCCTCGTCCTGCTCGGCGAAGGGGAAGTGACCTTTGAAGGCGTTCGACGAGAAACCGCCCCGGTGCTGGCCGGACTCGGACTCGAACCGATCGCCCTCGCCGCCAAGGAAGGCCTCGCCCTGCTGAACGGCACACACCTGATGGCGGCCTGCGGCGCCCTCGCGGTGTTCGATCTCGAGCGGATCCTCCGCGCCGCGACCATCGCCTCCGCGATGAGTCTCGACGGCTGCCGGGCGAGCCACGGTCCGCTCGATCCGCGGATCCACGAGGCCCGATGCCAGCCGGGTCAGATCGCGGTCGCCGCCGAACTCCGCCGACTGCTCGCGGGCTCCGAGATCGTCGACGCGCACCGGGACGATGCTCCCCGGGCGCAGGACCCCGACCCCCGGCGGGCGATTCCGCAGGTCCTCCGCGCCGCCAGCGACGCGATCGCGAACGGGCGTCGCACGATCGAGCACGAGCTCGGCGCGGTCACCGACAACCCTCTGGTGTTCCTCGACGAGTCCGGCGGCTCGGAGATCCTCTCCGGCGGCAACTTCCACGGCATGCCGCTCGCCATCGCCCTCGACGGCCTTCGCGTCGCGGCTTGTCACGTCGGCGGCATTTCGGAACGCCGCGTCTACTGGGTGCTTTCCGGGCACGACGTCCACAATCCGGTGACGCCCTACCTCGCCGAGGACCCGGGGCTCCAGAGCGGACTGATGATCGCCCAGTACACCGCCGCGGCCTGCGTGAGCGAGATGCAGACCATCGCGAATCCCGCCAGCGTCGCGAACATTCCGACCAGTGCCGGCATCGAGGACTACAACTCGATGGGCGCGACCGCCGGCCTCCTCGCCCGGCGATCCGTCGACCTCCTTCGCGACGTCATCGCGATCGAACTTCTCACCATGGCCCAGGCCTTCGAGCACCAGCGTCCGCTCCGCAGCGGTCCCGACGTCGAGACCGCCCACGCGGCCATCCGGGAACGCGTCCCCCCGCTTCGGGACGACCGAAGCCCCGCCCCCGACATCGCCGCGGTGTCCCAACTGATCGCGACGGGCGGCCTCGGCTGAACGCACGGGGTCGACGCGGATCGCCGCCGTCCGAAAACATCGTTTCACCGACGAGGTTTTCCGTCGAAGCACGCCGATCGACGACACCGAGGCCTACAATCGGGCCATGCATACCGCCGCCGAAAACCGCGTGATCACCGCCCCCCGGGGCGCCGAAAAGACCTGCCGCACCTGGGCCGCCGAAGGCGCGATGCGGATGCTCATGAACAACCTCGATCCCGAGGTCGCCGAGCATCCCGAAAAGCTCGTGGTCTACGGCGGTCGTGG
>JAACEA010000368.1 GCA_009936695.1 Planctomycetia bacterium | reverse complement strand
GATCTCGTCCCCATCCGACGCGCCTTGATCTCGGGCAGTGACAAGACCGACCTCATCCCGTTCGCGAAGGGCCTGACGGACCGTGGCATCGAGATCGTCTCGACCGGCGGTACGCATCGGGCACTGACCGCCGCCGGACTCTCGCCCGTCGCGATCGACGATCTCACCGGCTTCCCCGAGATGATGGACGGCCGCGTGAAGACGCTGCACCCCGCGGTGCACGGCGGCATCCTCGCACGCCGGGATCTCGAGTCGCACGTCGAGGCCATGAACGCCCACGGCATCCTTCCCATCGACATCGTCTGCGTGAATCTCTACCCCTTCGAGCAGACGATCCGGCAGGACGGCGTCACCGATCACGAGGCGATCGAGCAGATCGACATCGGCGGGCCTTCGATGGTCCGCTCGGCGGCGAAGAATCACGGCTTCGTGACGGTCATCACGAACCCCACCCAGTACGACCGGGTCATCAACGAACTCGATGCCAACGACGGCTGCACCTCCGAGCAGCTGCGCCGGGACTTCGCGACCACCGCGTTCGCCCGGACCGCGGAATACGACGCCACGATCGCGGCGTGGATGAGCGGAACGTCCTCCGCCCGATTCCCCAGCGTCCTGCGGCTGAACTTCGCCGGCCAGCGAAGCCTGCGCTACGGCGAGAACCCACACCAGGCCGGTGCCGTCTACCGGGATCCGGACTTCCAGGGCCCGAGCGTCACCAACGCCCGCCAGCTCTCCGGCAAGCCGCTCTCCTACAACAACCTCCTCGACGCCGCGAGCGCCCTCGAACTCGTCCAGGACCTCCACGACATCGACCCCGACCGACCCGCGGCCGCGGTGATCAAGCACACCAATCCGTGCGGCGCCGCGGTCGGCGACCGACTCGCGGACGCGTTCGATCGCGCCTACACCGGCGATCCGCTGGCGGCGTTCGGTGGCATCGTCGCCCTCACGGGCAACGTGGACCTCGCCACCGCCTCCAAGATCGCCGAGGGTGGCCGGTTTCTCGAAGTCGTGCTCGCCTCGTCGTTCGATGAGGACGCCGCGGAACTGCTCACAGACCGTTGGAAGAACTGCCGGCTGCTCGCCGTCGGCCCGCTCGACGACGAGGGTCATGAAGGGTTGTCGCTGCGATCGATTCCCGGCGGCCTGCTCGCCCAGGAACGGGACACTCACCCCTTCTCCGCCTCCGACCTCCGCCAGGCCGCGGGCCCCGCGGCGGACGACGCGACCCGCCGTGCCGCCGGACTGGCCTGGACGGTGGTCAAGCAACTCAAGTCGAATGCGATCTGCATCGCGACACCCGATCGCCTTCTCGGCGCGGGTGCGGGCCAGATGGATCGGGTGGCCGCCTGCCGGCTCGCGGTCGCGAAGGCGGGCGATCTGAGCGGAATCGCCGGCGAGGGACCCGTGATCGGGGCCAGCGACGCGTTCTTTCCGTTCCCCGACGGGCCCGAGATCCTCATCGACGCGGGCGTCACCTGCCTGATCCATCCCGGGGGATCCAAGCGGGACGAGGAGACGTTCGAGCTCTGCGAACAGCGGGGCGTCACCTGCCTGCTCACCGGAATTCGACACTTCCGACACTGATTCGAGATCCGTCGCCGGCATGGCGGGTGCTACCATGCCGCTTTCACGGTCCGCCGCCCGGCGGCCCGGTCCCGGAGCCCGCCCGTGCCGACCCCCAGCCAGCCGAAACTCGACCATCCCGACCTCCCCCGCGTGAAGGCCGCCTTCACCGACATCCGGTTCCAGGGGACCGAGTTCCGGGGGATGACCTCCTTGATCGTCCCCGTGGATCGGACGCACGAAGTCCTGCGGTTCCTTCGAGACGACGCGGAGTGCAGCTACGAGTTCCTCTCCGACGTCACCGCCGTCGACTACCTCGACTACGTCGTGGAGACCCCCGCGAGGTTCGGCGTCGTCTGGTGCCTCCTGAGCCACACCACGGGCCGACGCCTCACCGTGAAGACCTGGCTCGACCCGACCATGGACACCGAGGGGATCGCCGAGGATCCCGGCCTGATGGTCGACAGCGTCTGCGACATCTGGCCTGGTGCCGAGTGGATGGAGCGCGAGGTCTTCGACATGTTCGGGATCCGGTTCCGGAACCACCCGGACCTGCGACGCATCCTGCTCTGGAAGGACTTCCCGGCCCACCCGCTCCGGAAGGACTATCCGCTGCGAGGCCGCGGCGAGCGCGAGTTCTATTCGGTCCTCGACCGCGACGCCCGCTGACCGACCGGCTGCGTCGACGAGCGCGAACCATCGAACGATCCGCGATCCGCCCCGACGCGCCACGAGCCGTCGACCGCGGACGGCTCGCGAGGAGCCTATTCCATGACCACGAAGAAGACCTCCACGAAGTCGAAGAAGAAGAAGAGCTCCGGACGGCGCGGCTCCGCGACCACGAACGTGGTGGTGCTGGGTGGCGGCCTGATCGGATCGGTGATCGCGAGCGATCTCGCCGCCAGCCGAGGCATGCGGGTGACGGTGGCCGATGCGAACGCGGATTCCCTGAAGAACTGCGTCCGTCGGGCGGATCGGTCCATCGAGACCGTCGAGACGGATCTGGCCGACGCCGGCGAGATCGCGAAGGTGATCGAGAACGCCGATCTGGTGGTCGGCGCCCTGCCCAGCGGCCTCGGCCCCCATCGGGTCGGGCGCGGAGTGGTCGGTGCCCAAGCCCGAGTCCATCGCCGCACTGCTCTCAGCCGCTGCGCACCATGTCGTTGGCGCCTCCAAGCTGTTCGACAAGGAT
>JAACEA010000367.1 GCA_009936695.1 Planctomycetia bacterium | reverse complement strand
GGTGGCGATGCCGAGTCGGGGGCCACCGACGCCCGTTTCAGCCTGTTGGTCGATCCCGAGCGGATGCTCGTCGAACGGGTCGAAGGCGAGGAGTGGCTGCCGGGCGGGCTCCACCAGCAGACGACGCTTCGAATCGAATCGATGCGGATGATCGATGACGACTGGGTGGAATCCGCGCAGCCCGCGGAGGACGTGGTCAGGCCGGTCTCCAGCGGCCCCACTCGGGATCCAGCGACGTCGACCACCGATGAAGAAGAGACCCGTGAGCTCGACGACTCGTCGCTCGAGGCCGGACGAGATCAGGCGGGTCTTTCCCTCGTCACGCCTGTCGGCTGAGGTCGGCCTGCTTCCCGACGACATGGTCGTCGGCTTCGATCGCGTGCCGGATCGGCATGCGGATCGTGATGATCGTGCCGTCCTCGTGATCCTCCACCTCGATCGAGCCTCCGATCTCCCTGACGCGAGCGGCGATCGTGGCGAGGCCGACGGTCCCTGGATCGGTCGGCGTGTCGCGGCTGCGGTCACCGTTCAGCGCGGCGATGGATCGAACCGAACGTCGACGCGGACTGCTGAATTCGATGTTCAATGCGGTTTCCGATCCCACCGTCGGGTCGCGTCGAACCGAGACGGACATCGTCGGGCGGGACGACTCCTGATCCGATTCGAGGTCGTGGACGATCTCCTCCACCATCAGATCGAGGAACGCTCCGGAGACCGGGGCCGCGAGTCCGGGACTCACCTTGATGCGATCGAGGTGGATCCGACCCATCGACGCCGCGCGATGCAGTCGCTCGCGCAAATGTCCACCGACGTCGGTGTTCTCCCTCGAACTCGCCGCGTTCGGGATCGCGTGCCGGAGCCGGGCCGCGTGCCGCCCCGCGGTCTCGCAGGTGGTTTCGAGCGTCTCGAGCATCTGGTCGAGTCTGGCCGGATCGCCGGAGTCGCGGGCCAGGGACGAGATGCCCGCCAGTGCGGTGGCGAGGTTGTTGACGTCGCTCATCACGAGTGACGTGAGCCGATCGAGTTCCTTCGTCTCCGGGGTCTTCCGAATCCATTCCGCATCGCGTCGCCTTCGACGCCGCGTGCCTCGTTCTCGCGAATCGATGTCGATCATCGTGATGAGAATGGAGTTCGACCGGTCCGGATCACGGGCCGGACTGAAGAGGGCGAGATGGATCCGGGAGGATCCGTCGGCGACGGTGACGTCGAGTTCGCACTGGAATCGGCGGCCGTTTCCCGCTGCGCGGAGGCCACGACGCAGTCTTCGCTCGCTCTTCGGTGCGATCAGCGACTGGATCAGGATCTCGAGCTGGCCTTCCGCATCGTCGAGCGGATCGGTGCCGATCACGCTGACCGCCGCTGCGTTGGCGAAGAGGATCCGCCCCCGTTCGTCGGTCCGGATCAGTCCCGGCGCGGCGTCGTCGAGTATCCCGCGGAGACGCCCGTCGCGCTCCTCGAGCCTTCGAAGGTTGCGGTGGTGGACTTCGGTCATGCTCGCGATGAACAACGCGATGGCGATGACCGGAAGGACGGTTCCCATCTTCGCGGACACCCAGACCCCCGACGTGGCGACGAGGCCCGGATCCATCAGTGCGGAGAACCCCGACGGGTCGCCGGCGATGAGCGCGGTGTCGGTGGTGAACGCGAGCACGAACGTTCCGGCGGCGGTCGCCATCCAGCCCGAAAGCATCGCGAGCAGGATCAACAGCGACAGGGATCCGAGTGCGAGCAGCGTCTGCATGAGCATCTGCTCGTCGGCCACGACGAGATGATGGGCGAGCCCGATGCCCGCGATGCCTGCGAGGATCGCCACGATCGTCCAGCGTCGCTCGCAGTGGCAGGTGTAGCCTCGTCTCCCCGACTCGTCGCGCAGCATCGCCATGGCGAAGGGGGCGGTGGCGTAGCAGCCGACGAGTCCCCGGATCGCGGCGGCGACGGTGGTGGGAATCGGATCGGGTTCGCCGGTGTACCGCGCGAGGAGGAGGCTGGCGGCGGCGGGCACGAGGGAGACGAAGGGGATGACGACCAGGAAGAGTCGCAGCAATCCACCGGTGGAGGGGGATGCGGTCACGAGGTCTCGCCGCCGACTTCCCAGGATCCACGGCGTCGCGAGGAGCGCCAGCCCCTGCAGGATCACGGTCGAGATGAAGAGGGCGACGAAGATCGAGCCGACGAAGGGGCTGCCGAGTCCGATCCAGGTGGCGACGGCGAGGATCGTCGCCACGATCACGTGGTACGCGGCGAAGCGGCGGCCGAATCGCAGCACGAGGATCAGTGCGACGCCGAGGGAGAGCGAAGCGGGAAACGGCAGGTGGTCCATCAGGAGGGCCGGCAGCATCGAGATCGCGTTCAACGCGATCATCGCGACCAGCGCCAAGGCGGTGAGTCGATCGAACCCGACGTGCGGCTTGTAGGCCCGAACGAACCGCATCGAACACACCCCCGGAGAAGTCGGTCGGTGGATCGCATCGGCGAGCCGCTTCGACCGACGTGTCGGGGATTGTCGCACCCCGGGGGGGCGCGAGGAACCGGTTTCGCTTGAACGGGGTGTAAACCCCAATCGGTCGGACTTCGGGCCGTGGTTCGACTGTCGGAACGCTACTGGAGTTCGACGGTCCAGTAGGCCTCGTCCATGAAGGCCTTCCAGGAGTCGTACTTGCCGCTGCCGAGCCGGACGGTGATCGCGGGATTCCGTTTCGGTCGGATCGGTTCGCGAACGAGCCGCATTCCGGCCTGCACCGGGGTCCGGCCACCCTTTCTCGCGTTGCAGCGGACGCAGGCGCAGACGAGGTTCGTCCAGCTGTTGACGCCGCCCTGGACCCGGGGGACCACGTGATCGAGGGTGAGTTCCCGCGTCGGGAAGGACCGGCCGCAATACTGGCAGCGACTGCCGTCGCGGGTGTAGATGTTCCGACGGTTCAGCTTGACGGTGCGACGGGGACGCCGGTCGTAGTCGAAGAGCCGGATGATCTTCGGGACCGCGATCGTGACCCGGGTGGTTCGGACCCAGTCGTGACGATCGGGTTCGAACTCCCTCTGGAGTTCGGCGATGTCCGCCCAGTTCTCGAAGTCGTAGTTGCGGTAGTGGCCGTCCTCGACGGCGATGACTTCGGCGATGTTCTTGATCAGGAGGGAGAAGGCGCGACGGGCGTCGACGACGCGGATGGCCGAGTATGCGCGGTTGAGGACGAGCACCTTCGCATCGAGTCCGCCTTCGAGGGCCATCGTCATCCTGACGCTCCTCCGTTCTGCAGGCTCCCGACGCCGGCGGCGCCGAAGAGGGTCTCCAGGGGGTCGCCGGACGTCATCCCGCCCGACATTCACGTTGATCCATCGGCTCCGCCGACCACGAGATCGTAACCCCTTCGGAGCCACGGAGGCGATCTTTCGATTCGAATCGCGTTCAGGATCCCGGATCGGCCCGATGGCAGCCGGCCTGGTGATCGTCCCGAAGACCCATGGCCTGCATGAACGCGTGGGCGGTGACCGGTCCCACGAATCGGAAGCCGAGACGTCGCAGTTCCCGAGCGAGTCGCCGGCTCGCCGGCGTCTCCGTCTCGAGTTCGCCGGTGTATCTCGGCCTCGAGCGGGACGGATCGGATTCCGGGGCGAAGGACCAGATGAACTCCGCGAAGCGATCGGCGTCCTCGAACGCACCGACCATCACGCGCGCGTTCCCGCAGATCGCCTCGATCTTTCCGCGGTGGCGGATCACCCCGGGCCGATCGAGCACGGCGAGACGATCGCGATCGGTCCAGTGGGCGAGTCGTCGAGGATCGAAGTCGTCGAAGGCGCGACGGAGATCCTCTCGACGACGCAGGATCGTGAGCCAGCTCAGGCCGCACTGCAGACCTTCGAGACAGAGCTTCTCGAAGAGGACGTCTCCATCCCGTTGCGGCACGCCCCATTCCTCGTCGTGATACCGCTGGTAGAGCGGATCGTCCCCGCACCAGTCGCACCGCACGATCGCCGCGCCCGCGGTCATCGGGCGGCGCCGTGTCGCCAGGCCGTCGCGGTGGGGAGGTCGCGAGGCGCCACGACCACTGGCGCGCCTTCGGGGAGGCGGGTGTTGACGGCCTCCATGATCGCGGACCGGGGGAGCACGCCCTCGCCCAGTGGAACCGGGATCATCGCCGGTTCCTCCTCGTCTTCCGTCGCTTCTCCGGGCATGGCGTCCGCGAGCAGAAGCAGATCGGCCTTCGGAACCATGAACTCCAGAATCCTCGCGTAGTGATCGTCGGCATCGGCGAGCATCGAAGGAAGAAGCAGGTCGGCGGGGGAGAGGGCGAGCCCGAAGGGTTCACCTTCGCGGCGGCGGAGGAAGTCGAGCGTGCCCTGGGCGTCGCTGAG
>JAACEA010000366.1 GCA_009936695.1 Planctomycetia bacterium | reverse complement strand
GCCCGTTCGATCATCGATCGATGGTCCGCGAACTCGAGGACGTCTATCGCACGGTCCTCGATCGGCCGGGACGACCACGATGAAGCATCGCATCGTCGGTGCCGTGCTGGGGTTCGCGATGGTCCTTCCCGCACCGGTGGGATTCGCCGATTCCTTGTTCCAGACGCCGGTCCAGAACGTCGATCCGGTCGCGGTCCGACCGCTCACCCGATCGGCGGCCATCGGCGAGACGACGCTCATGCTCGATGACGTGATCGATCGGCGATCACGCGAACTGGCGACCGCGCCACCGTCGGGATCCGATCAGCGCATCGTCCACGACGCCCGTCGCGGCGTTCGACGGATCACCGTCGAGCTCGCCATGCTGGGGCGGGAACGCGGAGATGCCGGCACCCTCGCTGGATTCCACGCGATCCGGCTCGACGCCACCATGCGATCGATCGACCGACTCCTCGGATCCCTCGCCCGGCCCGGCACCCTGGTCGGGGAACCACCACGCGTGCTTCCGGAGACCGAGCGCGTCGCGGCGATCGAACGCCTCGATGCGTTCAATCGAACCGGTCTGGATCTCCTTCGGCGGTCGGATACCGGCACGGTGGAGGGCCTCGATGGCACGCTCGCGACGATTCTGGCCCCCTTGCGGGACGTCTTCAGCGTATTGACCGGGCGTCCGCTGCAGAGTCGATGGCCGATCGAATCCGAAAGCATCCAGACGGACCTCCCGGCGACGAGGAATGCACAGACCTCCCCGATCGACGCCCGGGTGATGACGATGCTCGAGGCGCAGCGCGTCCACGCGGCGGCGTTCGATGTGAAGATGCTCGATCGGGTGCTCGCCACGACTCCGTTCGATGCGGACGATCCCGTGTCCGTCGCAACCTGGGGACGCGTCGCCGATGTCCTCGACTGCCTGCAGGACGCCCGGGGCGAGGAATCCCCGCTCGCGACGTCGACGTTGCGTTCGGTGCGGCGAGATGCGATCGTTCGATCGCGCACCGCCCTGCAGCAACTGCAACGCACGCTGGAGACGTCGGAAGCCCCTGCGTCGCCGAGCCTGCGTGAAGAGGATGTCGTCGCGATCCGCACCGTCGCCCGGACGCTTCGGGCCGTTCGGCGCCTCGATGCGATCGCGGTCGGTCTCGCGAGCATGCACCCCGCGGCGACGCGAAAGGCCGCACGCCTCGTCGCATCCCGCGGCAGGATGCTGAACAGCCCCCACGAACGGGATCGAACGCTCGCCTGGATCGACCGGATCATCGGTGAACTCGATCGGTACGAGATGGTCGATTTCGAGTCCCGACTCCGCGACCCCGACGCCCCGACGATCGAACTCATCGGTGGCCGAACCCTCGAATTGTCGGATGCCGTGGCGACGACGCGTCGAGCCTGGGTCGATGCCGTCACGAAGGGCGACATCGAGGGCCCCGCGTTCGACGCCATGGATCGCATGGCACGACTGGGAACGCTTCTCGAGCATCTCGTCTCGTTCGTTCCGACCGACGACGTTCCGATTCTCGATCTCGAGCGGTGTGATCGATGGGGAGGCTGGTACGTGGATGCGACGACGCTCGGATGGAGCAACCGAACCCTGCTGCCCGGGGTTCGCCTCGCGGTGGGAAGCGGGATCGCCGGCGACTCCGACCGTTTCGAGCGTGAACTCGCGACCTTGGAATCGCAGGGGCCGCCGGTCCGACTCGCGGCCGTCATCGCCCGACGCACCCGGGACACGACGGCGACCCTGCCCGGTGGCGGGGTCGCTACGATCGCGGCGGCGGCGATCCCGCCGGAACCGTCCGCGTGGGGCGTGCCCCATCGGATCCAGCTCGCCGCCGCATGCATCGGCATGGCCGAACTCGTGGCGATCCGAGCCCATCCGGACTTGGACGATCCGGACGGCATGGAGAAGCGAGATCGGCTCGCCCGTGCCGTGGCGCGGGCATGCGAGGGCCTGCTCGCTGCATTGAAGCCCGGCGTTCCCGCCGGCAAGGAGATTCGACCGTGAACATGCTCGTCGTCGGTCCGCATCCGGACGACCAGGAACTCGGAATGGGCGGAACGATCGCGAAGCTGGTCGACGCCGGCCATCGCGTCACGCTCCTCGATCTGACGGACGGCGAACCCACCCCGCACGGCTCACCGGCGATTCGCGCCGAGGAGAGCGCTGCCGCCGCCTCGATCCTCGGGGTCGAACGGATCATGCTGGGGCGGGAACACGGCTTCGTGAATCGCGAGGTGGTGCACTCGGTCGCGTGTCGTCATGCGGTCGCGGGGGTGATCCGCACCCGGGAGATCGACTGGATCTTCTGCCCCGACCCGGTCGACGCGCATCCCGACCACCGCGCCGCCACCCGGATCGTGGAGGACGCGCGGTTCGACTCGAAACTGACCAAGACCGACATCCCGGGTGCCCCCCGCCACCCGAGTCGGATCATCTACTACTTCTGCACGCACCTGAAGACGATTCCGGATCCCTCGTTCCTGGTCGACACCACCGGATTCCACGACCGCAAGCGCGACGCGGTCCTCGCGTACGCGAGTCAGTTCAAGGCCCACGAGGGGAATCGCCGGATCGTCGACTGGCTGGATGCGCAGGCGACCTTCCTGGGCAGTCGGATCGGCGTGGAGACCGCGGAGGCGTTCCGCGTGATCGAACCGCTCGGCCTCACGTCCTTCGACGGCATGATCTGAGCAGGGCCGCTCGAGTCAGATCGCGCGAACCGCGTCGAGCACGGTGTCGACCACGTGCTGCCGCTGCGTCTCGGACAGCTCCGGGAAGATCGGAATCGCGATCGTCTCGCGGCTGGCCCGCTCCGCATGCGGGAAGTCGCCCGCCTGATGCCCGATGTCCCGGTAGCAGTCCTGCTCGTGCAGGCATCGGGGGTAGTAGACCTCGTTGCCGATCCCCGCACCCTTGAGCGTCTCGCGAATCGCATCGCGATGCGATCCGGGCACCCGCAGCACGTACTGGTTGTAGATGTGACGCGCCCCCGTCGGCGCCGGTTCCGGGGTTCGAAGCGGAAGCCCGCCCTCGTCGAGGGAGACGGCGCTGGTCGCGGCGCCGGCGGCTGCGAAAGCCTCGTCGTACCAGCTCGCATTCGCCTGGCGGCCGGCGGACCAGGCATCGAGGTGCTCGATCTTCACGAGCAGGATCGCCGCCTGCAGCGCGTCGAGCCGGGCGTTCAATCCGACGTCGTGGTGGAAGTACTTCGGCTTCATGCCGTGGTTGCGGAACCGGATCATCCTTTCGGACAGTTCCTCGTCCCCGGTGGTGCAGAGTCCGCCGTCACCGAAGCCGCCGAGGTTCTTGCTGGGGAAGAAGCTGAAGGTGCCGATGTCACCCACCGATCCGACGCGGCGTCCGTGGACGTCCTCCGTTCCGAAGGCCTGAGCCGCGTCCTCGATCACCCGAAGCCCGTGCTCTTCCGCGATCGCCATCACCGCATCGAGATCGGCCGCCTGCCCG
>JAACEA010000040.1 GCA_009936695.1 Planctomycetia bacterium | reverse complement strand
GTCTACCGCCACAACGACTTCGATCACCTTCGCGAGCGACTGGAGGCCGCGAAGGCGAATCCCGAGGTGAACGGGCAGATCTGGCTGGTCACCGACGGGGTCTTCAGCATGGAAGGCGACATCGCCGATCTGCCGACGCTCCGGGCGATCTGCGACGAGTACGACGCGAAGTTGATCGTCGACGACAGCCACGGAACCGGTGTCATGGGCAAGACCGGTCGCGGAACCCATGAGCACTGGGGCATGCCCGGCGACCGGATCGATCTGTTCACCAGCACCCTCGGAAAGGCCCTGGGCGGTGGTGCGGGCGGCTACATGGCCGGCTCCCGGGAGATGATCGACCTGATGATCCAGCGGGGCCGACCCACCCTGTTCTCGAACGCCCTCCCGGCGACCGTCGCCTGCAGCGCGGACAAGGCGATCGAGATTCTCATGAACGAACCCGGGCGGGTCGCGCGACTTCGTGACAACGTGGCATACGCCCGTGACGGGATCCGGCGGGTGGGATTCGACGTGCTCGAGAGTCCGACCGCGATCCTGCCGATCATCGTCCACGACACCGCCAAGGCCATCGCGATGAGCAAGCGGCTCCTCGAACTCGGGGTCTTCGTGATCGGCTTCGGCTATCCCGTGGTGCCCGAGGGCGAGGCGAGACTCCGCTGCCAGATCTCGGCGGCGCACGAGACGTCGCACCTCGACACCTTCATCGAGAAGCTCGAGGTCCTGAAGGCGGAGTTCTGAGCCCGGCCGGTCGCGACTGATGGTGATGGCAGCGGCGTGCGAAACACGAACGCGGGCCCGATCCGGTGGATCGGGCCCGCGTTCCTCGTTCGGGCGCGCGTCGAGCGATCGGGGGGTCAGTCGCGATCGCCGCCGCGACGACGCGGGCGATCCGGATCCTCCGAATCACCGTCTCGCGATCGTCTCCGTTCGGCCGATCGTCCCCGCTGATCCTCGGCGTCGTCGCCACGCATCCGGTCGTCATCGTCACGGTCCCGACCGGGCCCGTCCCCGGACATCATCCGGCGGACCGCCTGCTCGAGCCGTTCGACGCGCTCGTTGAGGCGGCGGTTCTCCTCGGCGAGCCGCTTGTGATGCTCCGCGAACTGCTTCAGGGTCTCCGTCAGTTTCCGCCCGGATTCGCCCAGGCTCCGCTGAAGCTCCATGCCGCGTTCCTTGAATCGGACGTCACGCTCGCGGAACATCATCTCGATCTCGCGACGGCCGTCGTCCTGCCGCTCCATGATTCGCCCGAGTTGCCGCTCGACCTCCTCCGAGAAACCGTTCATCCGCGCGTCGGTCATCTCCGCGAGTTCGTGCATGCGGTGATCGCTCATCTCGGCGAATTCGTGAAGGCGATGCTCGGCCTCGGCCGCCCAGTGTCCGGATCGTTCGGCGATGTCCTCCATCCAGCCGGCGAACTCGTGATGGGCCTCCTCCATCATCCCCTCGACGTGGTGGAGCATCTCTTCGAACATGTCGTCCCGGTGCCCGCGATGATCCTCGCCCTCGCGGCGGTCGTTGTCGTGGTCGAATTCCACGTCGTACTCGAACTCCATGGAGATCTCGTCCTCGTCGTCGCCGAAGCGATCGCCGATCATCTCCCGGATCACGACTTCCATCTCGCGGGCGAAGTTCTCCATCGAAGCCGATTCCCCGCGGTCGCCGTCGCGGGAGGCGTCATCCGGATCCCCGGCACCGAGCTTCGGCGCGAGGGTCAGGATCTCGCCTTCGCGACGGACCTTCAGTCGCACTCGTTCTCCCGGTGACCGTTCCGAGATCGTCTTCGCGAGGGTCGACGTGTTCACCCGCCCCATGTCTCCGCGTGTTCCACCGATCGCGACGATCACATCCCCTTCGCGGAGTCCGACGCGGGCGGCGGCGGAGTCGGGCATGACGCCCGCGACCCGGACCCCGTCCTCCACGTCCGCCATCGCAATTCCGAGCATCGTCCGCCTCGAGGCGGCTCCGTCTCGATCACCCGCCCTCGCGCCGCCGGGGATCGCGAGTCGTCGAACCTCCTCGTCGCCGTCCATGAGGATGAACATCCCGCTCGCTTCGTCCATGCGGACCTCGCCGTCATGGCGTTCGCCATCGATCACGACCACGGTCTCCCCGTCGGTCGCGATGACCTCGATCGTCCTGGTCTCGGTCCGAGGCGCATCGTCCTGCGACGTGGGGCCCGGCATGCAACCAACGGCGGTCGCGGAGAGGAATCCAAGCCCCACGGCCATCGTGGCGATGAAGCGGGGGTGAAAGGCCTGGGTCGGGGATGCACGCATGGGAATCTCCTGGACGAGGGACGGGGCTGATTGGCGATCCTGGTGGCCCGGTACCGGGCCGATCGACGGCTCATCGGCACAGCAACCGGAAGCATGTCCGGCGTGCTGCATGATCGTTGTTCCGAGATGGGAATGCGAGGTTTCACTCTCGAATCGGAATTTTGGTCAGGAAACGCTGATGCTGGGCATCTGGAGCTTGCCTTGCATGGAAGCCATCGAGATCCGGGATGCGGTCTGGGTCACGATGGCGTCGAACGACTTCGCGAGGCTCGGGTCGTCCCAGTTCGCGGTCGGATCACCGAGATCGGAGTTGACGCGGAGGGCGGGGGTGATCGGAACGCCACCCAGGAAGGGCAGCCCGAGTTCCTGGGCGAGGGTCTCCGCGCCACCCCGGCCGAAGAGGTCGTATTCCTTGCCGTCGTCGCCGACGAAGTAACTCATGTTCTCGACGATGCCGAGCACTTCGACGCCGAGTCCTTCGAACATCTTCACGGCGCGACGGGCGTCGTCCTGCGCCACCTTCTGGGGCGTGCACACGACGATCGCGCCGGTCAGGGGAAGCAGCTGGGCGAGGGTGAGCGGGACGTCGCCGGTGCCGGGAGGGAGATCGACCACGAGGTAGTCGAGCTCCTCCCACTCGGTCTGCAGGGCGAGTTGCTTGAACGCCCCATGGGCCATCGGTCCCCGCTAGACGAGAGCCTTGTCCGGTTCGACGAGCTTGCCGATCGTCATCGACTTGATGCCGTGGGACTCGAAGGGCATCAGCATCGAGCCGCGGGCCGTGACCTCGGTGTCACCGAGGCCGAGCATGGTCGGAAGCGACGGGCCGTAGATGTCCCCGTCGAGCAGCCCCACCCGCGCACCGTGGCGGGCGAGGCCCACGGCGAGGTTGGTGGAGATCGTGCTCTTGCCGACGCCGCCCTTGCCCGCACCGACCGCGACGATCTGTCGCACGCCGGGAAGCGGGCTCGTTTCGTCGCGAGCCTTTTCGTTCGGTCGTCGGACGTCGGCCGTGAACTCGACCTCGATCACGTCCACGGGATGCCCGACCTCGTCCGCCGCGCCACGGACCGCCGCCTCGATGTCACCCTGGATCTTGTCCTTCATGGGACAGGCGGGGGTCGTGAGTTCGACGGTGATCATCACCCGTGGACCATCGACGTCGTGCCGCTTGACCATGCCGAGCGTGACGAGGTCCTTTCCGAGGTCGGGATCGCGGACGGTGCGGAGCGCGTCGAGAATGCGTTCTGGTGTGAGGGCCATCGGGTCGCCTGAAAAGAGGAGCGAGGAGCCTCCCGAGTCGGGAGGGGCGTTTCAAGGTCCGGGAACCGAGCGGTTCGGTCCGGTCGCTGCAAGGATCTCACCTCCCGGGGGAGGACGGTCGATCATGATACGACGAGCCGCGTCGGCGACACGGTGGTTTCGCGGCATCGCCGCCGCGAGTTGCAACCGGCTCGGATCTCGGCCGTTTCCTTCCGGTCACGGCCCCGTCTGAACGCCCCAGGGAATCCACCCGCATGAATCGACTCCGCTCAACGTCTCTTCTCCTGATCGCCGTTTCGACGTTCGGCGGCGTTTCCGTCCTGGGCGCGACGCCGCCCAAGGGGCAGGACTCCGTTTCGGGGTCCAAGGAGCTCGATCCGGGAAGTCCCGCGAAAGTCACCGGTGCGAAGATCCGGACGGTCGATCCGATTCGAAGCGGCGTGTCGGAGGCGGGCTGGCTCGACGCGCTGCGGCATGTGCAGGTCACGGAGCTTCAGGCCCCCCTGATCACGAAGATCGTCCGCACCTACCTCGAGCAGGTCGAACACTGGCGGCAGACCATGGGCCTGGAGCTCGAATCGGTGATCACCGAGATTCGAGGGATCCGGGAAGCGGGCGGCGACATTCCACCGGAACTCACCACCCGCGTTCGAATGATCCGGGGCGCGATGCCGAAGTGGAACGTGACGCAGCAGCGGATCATTTCGGAACTGGCGCCGACCCAGGTGGAATCACTGCTTCTCGAGATCGATCGGTACAAGGCCAGGCAGCAGGAGATTCGCCGCGTCGAGAATCGCCGACGCGCGATGCGGAATGCAGGCAAGGCGAAGTCCGTCGACGCGGTGGAACCGCCCGGCGCTGGCGCCGCCACCGTCGGTGCTTCCGGCGTCGACTCGAAGCCACCGGCGCCGAAACCGTGGGGTTTCATCCAGTCGGAGACGCCCACGGAATCCGTCGATCAGGCCGCGGCGCCGACGAAGACGGACGGCTGACCGGAACCCGGCCCGCCGCGAGTCTGACTCACCCACCGCCGGCGACGATGATGTCGTCGTATTCGCGGATGACCGTCGGGGTGCCGTTGGCGGCGCTGCCGACGATGTCGGTGACCGGGCTGCTCGGGCCCCCCGGGCCGTCCTCCACGCTGAAGAACACCCCGTCGTTTCCGGCCGAAATCACGATGTATTCGCCTCGAGGTGCGCCGGACTGGGGCTGGCGGGCGGCGCCGATCGCAGGGGTTCGAATGATCTGCGCAAACGTGTCCTCGCGGGGTGTCGCCGAGCTGGTGGTCGTCTTGTTGATGATGCTGCCGGCGGTGTTGTCGACGGTCTGGTCCTGGGCGAGATCCCCGAGCGCGGTCGCGTTGAGAACGCGGGCCTGACTCGCGAGCGAGAACTGCGTCGATCGCACGTCCTGCCCGACCATAGGGCCGTTGGCACGGAGCCGGCGGGCGTACATCAGGGGATTGCCCCAGGCGTCGAGCACGGTGGGGAGGAACCTGATCTCCTCGAGGACGCCGCTGTCGTCGGCGTCGTACTTGACCGCCGCGAACTGCGATCCCTTCGGACTGAAGAAGGGGGCGTATCGCTTCCCCTGGACGAACGGGCCGTCGCCGACCGCGCCGGCGTAGACCGCGATTCGAAAGGCGCCGTTCGGGCCGTTGAAGGTGATGACCGTGCCTTGCTGTCCGGATTCCTCGGGATCGAAGTCGATGCTCCCGAGGTCGTTGAAGGCGACTCCGTTGATGTAGATGGGAAGTTCGTCCTCCCGGACCGCGCCACCGGAAAGGTGCAGCACGGCGTTCTCCATCGGCGTGATGAGCGGGTCGGCGGCGAGGACCTCCTCGGGCACGATGCCGGGGTAGTAGCCGAACTGCTGGGCGAACGCATCGCACGCCTTGCCGAACTCCTCCATGACGGAGGTCGTCTCGGTGACGCGTGCCTTCTCCCGGACCTTGCCGAGCGCCGGCAGGAGGATTCCGATCAGGAGGGTGATGATGCCGATCACGACGAGCAGCTCGGTGATCGTGAAGGCGCGACGAAGAAGGGGGCGATGGAGAGTGCGGATCATGCGAATCCTCGGCTGGTTACCGACCGATGGGCGGACCGATCACGTCCGATCGACCGTCGACCGGACCACCTCGACACGGTGTCGAGGTCACTGAATCAACTCGATGCGTTCGGCGGACGATCGGTCGGCCGAGCAGTCCGCGCGGCGATCCCCGTGGGCGGGATCGAATCCTCGCCACGCTCGTCCGCGAGAAGCATACGTCCTCGGGTGCCGATCGAGTTGCGTCAACCACGTGGATTGGCGGGAATCCGCCATGCAGGTCACCTCTCCGGCGTCTTTTCGGCCGTCGGAGGGCCGGTATCGGGTCCGGCTCGGAGTTGTCGGAGCCCTTCGTAGACCACCACCGCGACGGCGGTGGCGAGATTCAGGCTTCGGATCCCGGGGGCGTCGACCATGGGAAGCGTGAGGATTCGGTCCACGCCATGGGTCGCCTCGAAGTCCCCGGTGAAGTCCGGACCGACGCCGTCGCTCTCCCGTCCGAAGATCAAGCGATCACCGCGTTGAAACGTCGCGTCCCAGATCGGCCGGCCTCGCCTGGCGGTGAGAAGCCAGGATCCGCCACCGACGGCTCGGTCGCAGTCTGGCCACGACTCGTGCTCGACGCAATCCACCTGTGACCAGTAGTCCAGCCCCGCCCGGCGAAGGGCCTTCTCGCCCATGTCGAAGCCGATGGGATGAACGACGTGCAGCCGGCAGCCGGTGGCCGCGGCGGTTCGGCCGATGTTGCCGGTGTTGTTCGGGATCTCCGGGTTGAGGAGGATGATCTCGAAGTTGGGGTGGGGAGGGACGGCGGCCATGGGAGCCTTCTTCATCGGAGGTTGGCGGACGGATCGCAGCCGGGCTGGGAGGTTCGAGAACCGATTCGATCGTATCCGAGCGCGTCGGCACCGCGTCCTCGATCCGATCGAGACATCCACGGCCATGCGGCGCTGAGTGGATTCGTCCTCGCCACGAGGGCCTTCCGGGGGTTCGTGGAGCGGGTCGTGCGTCGATCGTCGGGAAAATCCAGACTTCGATGTCGCCGAATCGAATCACGGATCTAGGATGAACGTGAAACGAGGACTCCCGTGGGCACGGGTTCCTTCGGTGAGGATTCTCGTTCGAGTCCAGATCGCCATCGCGGATGCGAGGGATGGGTCGACTCCCCGGGCCGCTTCGGCGGTCGCCGAAACGGGAGCTCGCCATGAACAGCTACGGCACCGCGGACATCCGCAACCTTGTACTCACCGGCCCGGGGGGATCCGGCAAGACCACGCTGGTCGAGGCGTTGCTGGCCGCCGCGGGCGCGATCCCCAAGGCCGGTCGGGTCGAGCGGGGCGAGACCGTCACCGATCACGATCCACTCGAGCGTGAAGTGGGACGAAGCCTCGACTCCGCGCTGGTCCACTTCGACCATGGTGGCGCGCATGTGAATCTGATCGACACGCCGGGCAGCGTCGAGTTCCTCGGCAAGTCGATCAGCGTGCTGCCCGCGGTGGAGACCGTGGTGGTGGTCATCGACGCCGAAAACGGCATCGACACCGTGGTGCGGCGGATCATGCGTATCGCCGAGGAGCGGAACCTTCCGCGGATGATCGTGATCAACAAGATCGACCACGCCGGCGATCTCGAGGAACTGCTCGCGGCGGTCCAGGACACCTTCGGAGCCGTCTGCCAGCCGATCAACCTTCCCGCCTCCGGCGGGACCGAGGTCATCGACTGCTTCGGTCGGGCCGACG
>JAACEA010000365.1 GCA_009936695.1 Planctomycetia bacterium | reverse complement strand
GGCCGAACGAGATCCCCACGCCGAGCGCGATCCCGAGAATTCCGCCGAGCGAGGAGATCGAACCGGTCTCGACGAGGAACTGGGCGACGATGTGGTTTCGAGTCGCCCCGAGCGCCCGGCGAATGCCGATCTCCCGGGTCCGTTCCACCACGGAGGCGAGCATGATGTTCATGATCCCGATCCCGCCCACCAGCAGGGAGATCGCGGCGACCGAGACGAGCATGATGTTCCAGATCAGCATCGTCCGCTTCGCATTCTGGAGCAGTTCCCAGGGCACGATGACCTGCACGTCGCGGAAGGTCGGGTGTTCCATCTCCAGGATGCGCGTCGCGAGCCGCGCGAGGTCGATCACCTCGTCGGTGGTCTCGGCCTGCAGGTAGATCTCGCTGATCTTGACATCCTCGCCGCTGAACGAACCGCTCTGGCGTCGAACCACGATGTCACCGAAGTTCTGTCTCGCCGAGGTGATCGGGATGTGGACGTCCTTGTTGAAGTCCCGACCCACCAACGCGACGCCTGCCCCGCCCGCGAGCCCGATCGGTTCGAGCACGCCGACGACCTTGAAGACCTGACTGTCGATGCGGAGATCCTTGCCGACCGGATCCTCGAGCCTGAAGAAGGTGTCCGCGATCTCCGAACCGATGACCGCGACCGGCGCGGATCCTTCGACGTCGGCGTCGACGAGATACCGACCGCCGGGCCGGACGGAGAGGTTGGCCGTTCGGGAGAGATCGGGGATCGTGCCGAAGACCTGGCTCACGGTGCGTTCGTTGCGTCGCCGAATCTCGGATCCCACCGCCTTCAGCGGCACGAGATGCTTCCCTCGCAGCCCCCGGGTCGAACCCGACTCGAGCCCGGCATCCTCGCCTGCGTCCGCGGCAGGGCCGACGAATTCCTGCAATCGCTTGAGATCGAGACGGGTGAGGCCGTATTCGACGACGAAGGTGTTGCTGGTGCTCGCGGATTGGGACGAGGGCGGCTTCTGGCTGGGAATGATGATGTTAGTAGCAAAGAGATCGGTGATCTGGCGGAGCGTCGACTGCTTGTTGCCCTCGCCGATCGACAACACGATGATCACCGCGGCGACCCCGAGAATGATGCCGAGGCTCGTCAGCGAGGATCGGAGCTTGTGCAGACCGATGTTCTTGATGCCGAGGCGGATGATCTCGAGGACGAAAGTCATGAAGCGGGGTTTCCGTCGAGGACGGTGGGCGGAGCTGGATACCGAAATCAAGTTCGATCCACATCTTACGGTGCCGGGATCGATGGCGATGCCGTCGTTTCGTCGGCGCACGGGCCCGAATTCGAGCCGCTACCCTCCCGGTTCATGTTCGAACTCGTCGAAGAACTCGAAGATGCGACCGGCTGCAGCTGGACGCTGCAACGCCTGGACGCCGAGGGCCGGCTGGAACGCTCCCGGATGCGTCTGGGCTGGGCGGACTACGGCGTCTGGAGCCCGGACGGTGGCGTGTCTCCGGTCCGCGTGGCGGAAGCCGTGGTCGCTTTCGCCCTCGATCGACCCGAATTCGACCCGATTCCCGACCCGTTCGATGCGGCCATGGCGCGACGCCGGGTCCACGACGCGGACGACCGGATCGGTCGAATGATCCGCTGATGCGAATGTTCGTTCCGGGCGGGCCCGCTCCTCGACGCATCGATCGGCCGGTCAGTCGAGCAGGGACTGGAGTTCCTGCTCGCGGTAGGTGAGCGGAACCTCCACGCTGAACGTCGAACCCGAGCCGACGTCGCTCGAGAGGGAGACCTTCGCCCCGAGCAACTCCGCGAGCTCCCGGCAGATGGCGAGGCCGAGACCGGTGCCACCGAACGATCGGGTGTGCGAGGCGTCGGCCTGGCGAAACTTCTCGAAGATCGTCTCCTGCAGGTCGCTGGGAATGCCCGGACCGTGATCGGTCACCCGGAAGCGGACTCCGCTGAATCCGTCGCCGCGGACGAATCCCTCCGCGGCGAGGATCACGACGGAATCCTCCGGCGAGAACTTCACCGCGTTGGAGAGGAAGTTGAAGAGGATCTGCTGGAGTTTGCCGGCATCCGTCTCGAGCCGCGGCAGGGCCCCCGCGACGGTCTGCTCGATGGTGATCCGCTTCGCCTCCGCCTGCGGCCGCATGATCGCGACGAGGCCCTCCATCAACTCGCCGACGTCGACGGGATCGATGGAGAGTTCCACCCGCCCCGCCTCGATCTTGGCCATCTCGAGGAGTTCCGAGATCATCTCCAGCAGCCGGCGCGCACTGGTGATGATGTTGGACAGGTACCGCCTGCGTTTCGGATCCGGCGTCGCTTCCTGGGATGCGAGTTCCTCGAGGAGCTCCGCGAAGCCGATGATCGAGTTCAGCGGGGTCTTCAACTCATGGCTCACGTTGGCGAGGAACTCGCTCTTGAGTCGGTTCGACTCGTAGAGGCCGATGTTCGCCTCGGAGAGTTCGGTCACCTTGAAGTCGAGCGACTCGTTCATGCTCCGCAATCGCGACGCGGTGAGCGACGTCTCGTCGAGCATGCGGTTGAAGGCCTCGGCCAGCTGCTCGAAATCGTCGCCGGTCCGGATGTCGGCGCGGACCGTGAAGTCGCCCTGCTCCACCCGCTCGGCGGTGTCGCGAAGCCTTCGAACCGGTTTCAGGATGACGCGATTCAGAATGAACCAGAAGAAGAGCGTGGAGAGCGCGACCGCCACGATTCCGACCGCGACGAGGTAGATCCGGGTGGAGAGCAGCTGACCGGCGGCAAGTCGACTCGGGCGTTCGATCAGGAGCAGGCCTCCGAGCGCGTCGGACGGCCCGAGGGGCCCCGGCGCGACCTCGCCGATGATCGCGGCCCGCCGCCACGCGGGGCCGCGGAGCCCACGGGCGTAGCGGTAGATGATCTCATTGCCCGACTCGACCTCCTGGAAGACCTCCTCGAGATCCGGCGAAGCCTCGAGGCGACGGGCGGCATCGGAGGCGAACGGGAACTCGGCCGCGTCGATGCGATCCACGGGAACGAGGCGGATCTGGAGCAGCCCCGTGGGGGACGAACGGGACGGCGATTCCAGCCAGGTGTCCGCGAGCTGCCGGGAGACCTCGAGCTGGCTCTGGAAGACCAGTTGCTCGGAGCGAATCCAGGGGAGCGCGAGCGTTCCGGTGACGATCACCAGCGAGGCGAGGCCGAAGAGGAACAGAACCTTGTTGGCGAGGGAGAGTCCGGAGGTCATGGCTTCAGCCGGTAGGATACGGCGATGCACCGACCCGGCGCCGATCCCGACTCCATGCTCCCCTCCGACGTCCTGTGCGACTTCTGCACCCGTCCGTGGAGCGACGACATTCCCCTCGTGGAGGGGCATCAGGGCTCCTGCATCTGTGGGAACTGCCTCGCGACCGCCTGGCGGGCCGTGATCGACGCCGGAATCGACGATGCCCCGCCCCAGACCCCCGAGGACGACATCACCTCCGGCCCGACGTGGGTGTGTGTGATGTGCCTGGAGCCGCGCCGCGACCCCGCGTTCCAGAGCCCCGTTCGAGAGGAGGCCTTCGTCTGCCGTCGATGCATCAGGCTGGCGGGCCGGGCGCTCGACGGCGATCCCGATCACGACTGGACGAAGCCCTCCAGCGGCGCGGTCGCGGACCGTGGCCAGGACGACTGACGCCGCCACCCCGCGACCTCGAACCGAACCGACATGCGACTCGCCGCCATTCAACTTCGTGCCGCCCTGCTCGACCGCGACGAGACCTCGAAGCGGATCGTGAAGCACATCCACGCCGCCGCGGATGCGGGCGCGGAGCTCGTGGCGTTTCCCGAAGCATGCCTCCCCGGGTATCCGGTCTGGCTCGCCCGGACCGGCGGCGCCGAGTTCGATGCGCCGCGGCAGAAGGCCGTCCATGCCCGGTACGTCGAGGAGTCGGTGATGCCCGACCACGGCCACCTCGAGTCGATCTGCGCCGCCGCGGCGATCCGTCGCATCGAGGTGGTGGTCGGCGTGGTGGAACGGGCCGTCGATCGGGGCGGCCACACGCTGTACTGCTCGGCGCTC
>JAACEA010000364.1 GCA_009936695.1 Planctomycetia bacterium | reverse complement strand
GCCTCGAGCATGCTTGGGTTGCGTGCTTCCGGCCGGGGCGGCGTGCGGACAGGTCCGGCCCGCCGATGGAGGTGTTCCATGCGTTGCAAGAAATGTGACTATCCGCTCTGGAACCTGTCGCCCGGCGCGTGCCCCGAATGCGGGAACGCGTTCCGTCCGGGCGACTTCGAGTTCAAGATCGGCGAGGTCCGCTTCTGCTGTCCGCACTGCGATCAGGCCTACTACGGCGATACCGCCGATGGTCACCTCGATCCGAAGTCCTTCGAGTGCGTCGGTTGCCGAGCCTCGATCGAACAGGATGAGTGCACCGTCCGGCCGCTCGAGGGTCAGGACGCGATCGACACGACGGTGGCCCCGTGGTTCGACCCCGCGCGAGGGCTGTTCAAGCGGACGATCTTCACCGCGGGGTGGGCGATGGTGCGCCCCGGTGACCTTGCTCGGGGGATTCCGCGGGATTCAGGTCTGAACGCCGGACTCGCCTTCCTGATGCTGGTCAACCTCCTCTCCCTGGTCGTCGGGTTTCTTCCACTGATCGTCGTCGTCATGGCCGTTCCGCTCTGGACCCAGGGGCTCAACGGCGTGAACGCGCCGGGCATCGGCGTGGCCGCCGGCTTCATCTCCATCTTCGGCGGCACGACGTTCGCGGCGAGCCTGTTCGGCGTGCTGCTCATCGCGGTCGTGGCCCATGGGATCCTTCGGCTCACCGGACCGGTCCAGGATGGACTCGGGCGGACGGTGTCGCTCGCCTGCTTCGGGTCCGGACCGGTGCTGATCGTCGCGATTCCCTGCCTCGGTCCCTACTGCGGAAGCCAGGTGAGTGGTGTCTGGGCGATCGTCTCCACGATCCTGCTCCTCGCCGCGGGCCAGCGGGTCGGAGGCGGGCGGGCGACGCTCGCGGTCCTCACCCTGCCCATTCTCGCGCTGCTCGCGTTCGTCGGCTTCGTCGTGTTTTCCGCCGTTGGTTCGGCGAACGTGACGATGAACCCGGTCGTCGTGCCGAGGGTGAACGGTGCGCCGCCGGCGATGACGACTCCGATCGAGGGTTCGCCGTCGGTGGTGGCGGACGGTGTCCAGGACATCGTGCGAGACCTGCTTCCCGAGATCTCATCCGTTTCGGCGACGGCCACGCTCGACGTGACGCTGCCGGAGCGACTTCGTGCGGATGGTCTCGGGGATCTGATCCCCGAGTCTTCCACGGCCATCACCACGCCCGGGGCCGGATGGATCACCTGGTATGCCGGCGATCTCTGGTTGACGGTGATTCCCGGGATGCCCCGGCGTGGTCCGTCGAAGTGCGTGATCGGGATCCGATCGGACGCCGACCAGTCCGATCGAATCACGGTGATCACGATCTCGGGCAAGGATGGCAGCATCGACCAGGTCGACGCTGCGGCGTTCCGCGACAGGCTGAACGAACGGCTCGCCTTCCTCGGGCTGGGGGTGGAGGATCCGATCCCCGCCGTGCTGGTGGACCGTTGGCTGGCGGGCACGTCGCCACCGGCGGACTCCGCCGGTGAAGCACCACCCGAGGCTCCGGCCGACGGTGGTGCCTGAGCGGGCCGGTGCCGGAGCGTCCTGACCGCCCCGTCACCTTCGTCAGTCACCCTTGACGGTGAGGTCGACGATCGCGGAGGCGTCACCGGTGGTCGTGCCGAAGTGGGAGCCGCAGCCGGTGCCGTCTTCACTCGCTTCAGTCTGCTTGTGCAGCGAAGTCGCCCGATACTTCGACCAGTCGTCGACTTCCAGGTCGGGACCGTCCGGCTCGAAGTGGGGCTTGAGCACGCGATAGTCGTTGTCGCGCTGCGCGGGGACGAAACCGGCGTCCCGGATCAGTCGGCAGATCATCGGCTCGTTGAGACAGTGGGCGGTGCCGGCGGAGGACACCACGTTCTCCTCCATCATCACCGAGCCCATGTCGTTCGCGCCGAAGCGGAGGCCGACCTGTCCGATGTGCGGGCCCATGGTCACCCAGCTCGAGCCGATCGACCAGATGTTGTCGAGGTAGAGGCGACTCAGCGCCTGGGTGCGAAGGTAGGTCGTGGCGCCCGCGAGTCGAAGTCGCCGACCGAACTCCGGATGGAGTTCCTTGTCGCCGGATCCGTCGAGCAGACCGACCACGTCTCCCGGGAACGGTGCGTCGGGGTCGTCGCCCTCGACGTCGCCCCAGGCCTTGAGCCGGCCGAGCGGGGTGTTGTCGGGCTGGAAGGGCCAGGAGAT
>JAACEA010000363.1 GCA_009936695.1 Planctomycetia bacterium | reverse complement strand
GTCCGATCGCCGTCGTCCGCGGCGAGACGCCGGACGAAATCGAGGCCGAGGAGGTGGATGGCGATCGAGCCGGCGAGGAATCGGAGGGCACCGTCCGCATCCGTCTCGGTCGCGAGCGATTCCGGAAGATCGCTGTATTCGATGACCACGGTCCGGCCGTCGACCTCGCAGAAGACCCCGACCTTCTCCTCGGCCGAGACCTTCGGCACCATCTTGCTGGACATCTCGCCGGAACTGGAGGGATGGGTGGCGTGGAGTCCGACGAACAGGGGGTCGATCACCTGCACCGTCGGGTTGTCGACCTGGAAGTAGGAGAGATGGCGGATGCCTCGAGCCGCCGCATGGTCGAGGGCGCCGCTTCGGTGGAGGGCCCGGAGGGATCCACCGTGGCCGTCGGGGCTGACCGCGAGGACGCCCGGCGCCTCGAGGAGGAGTCGCCCGTCGTCGTCGACCGCGGGCATGACGCCCTGCGGGAAGAACAGCATCGATTCGGGGCGACGACCGAAGTGGTTGTTGTCCTGGAAGAAGGCTCGGGTGGCCGCATCGTTCAGCGGGCTGGTCATCACGTACCAGGGCGTCTCCACGCCGTACTTGGCATCCACCGCGTTCAGCTGCTCGGCGAAGATCCGGAAGAGGGGCTTCCCGGTCACCGGGGTCGCGGGAAAGGTCCCCTTCGGTCCGTTCCAGCCGAGCCGGGTGCCCTGGCCACCCGCCACCGTGAATGCGGCCACCTGGCCGTCGCGGATGATCGCTTCGCCGGCGGCCCGGAAGGCCGCTTCGCCCTCGGGATTGCGAGGAACGAACGGGGCGGGTTCGATCGATCCCGCCGGCGTGTCGAGACCGGACTCGGACGTCGCGAGTCGCTCGATCTCCTCGAAGTCGATCGCCTCCACCTGTTCGATGAAGGACTCGAGTCCCGACTCGTCGACCTGCTCGAGCCCGGCCACGAGATGTCCCTGGCCATGTGACTCGAGACGGGCCACGATGGCGTCGAGGCGTTCGGTGATCGGCGCGCTCTGCATGATTTCTGGATTCCGTGGTGGCGGATGGAGAGTCAGGCGTCGGAGGTTCGAGGTTCCTCGGGCTGGGTCCAGCCTTCGGATTCGTGTCGGACGATCTTCCCCGTCTCGAGGTAGATCACCTGTTCGCAGACGTTGGTGCAGTGGTCGGCGATCCGCTCGAGCGACTTCGTGACCGCGAGGATCCGGAACGCGCCATCCACTGCGAGCGTTCCATCGCTCACGCGGGACTGGGCGTCTCGAAGGATCTCCACCTTGAATCGATCGACGGTGTCGTCGAAGTCGAGGACCCGCCGGGCGAGGACCGGGTCGCTCTTGCTCAAGGCGCGATTCGCGTCGCGAATCATCCCGAGCACGCTGTTGGCCATGACCCGGTAGGTGTCGGGAAGATTGCTCGTCGTGCGTCGGGGATCGAGGGTCGCCTCCGCGATCGTGACGGCGCAGTCCCCGATGCGTTCGAATTCGTTGTTGACCTTGACGATGGTGAGCACCGATCGGATCGAATGCGGATCCCGTTGCCCGAGTGCGAGCAGGGGGATGCACTGCTTCTCGATCTCGATGTCGACGGTGTCCACCTTCGCCTCGATCTCCACGACCTCCTCGGCCTTGGCCCGATCGTGATCGAAATAGCAGTCGATCGCCTTGGTGGCCTGTTCGAGGACTCGGACACCCTGCTGGGTGATCTCCGTGCGGAGGTCGTCGAGTCTGGTCTGGAATGCGTTGCTGGCGTCGCTCAAGCGTTGATCCTCGTCCCCGGAGTATACGCCTCCGTCCGCCCCATGCCGGAGCAGGCGGGTAGCATTTCGACATGATCGAACTCGGCGTGAACATCGACCATGTCGCGACCGTCCGCCAGGCTCGGCGGACCTGGGAGCCCGACCCCACCTGGGCCGCGGTCGAAGCGCATCTGGGTGGTGCGGCTGGAATCACGATCCACCTCCGGGAGGATCGACGCCACATTCAGGACGACGACGTCCGGCGACTCAACGAACTGGTCCAGATCAAACTCAACCTCGAAATGGCCGCGACGGACGAGATGGTCGGGATCGCCCTCGAGGTCAGGCCTGAAGTGGTGATGCTGGTCCCCGAAGGCCGACACGAGATCACCACCGAGGGAGGCCTCGACGTGGTGGGTGCCCGGGATCGACTCGGCGAGGTCGTGTGGCGGCTCCGTGACGATGGCATCCCGGTCTCCGCCTTCATCGACCCCGATCCCGCGCAGGTCGAGGCCGCCGCCGCGTGCGGTTTTTCGATCTGCGAGGTTCACACCGGCCCCTACGCCCATGCCTTCCACGCGCATGGTCGATCGGCGGAATCGCCACCGGTGGTGGCGGAGCTCGCCGCGGTCGCCAGCGCGGGAGAGGCCATCGTGGCGGCAGGCATGCGGTTCAACGCCGGACACGCCCTGAACTATGCGAATGTCCAGGCGATCGCCGCGCTCCCGGGGCTCCGCGAGCTGCACATCGGACACTCGATCGTGAGCCGATCGATCTTCATCGGGCTGCGTGAGGCGGTTCGAGAGATGCGGAATCTGATCAACGAAGCCGCGTCCTGAGGGATCGTCCCCGGCGGACTTCGGAAAACCGGAGCGAAACCACGAATCGCCCGGAAGATCCCGGTGACTCGTCGATTCTCACGTGGAGTGCCGCGACGTTGGTAGGATCGCGGCGATTGCAGGACGTGATCGATGGAGGCACACGATGTCCGAACCCAGGCCCGGCGACTTCGCGGGCGTTCATACCGCGCTCGTCACCCCGTTCACCGCGGATGCCTCCGCGGTGGACCTCGCCGCGCTCGAGGCACAGGTGCTGTTCCAGGCGTCGGGAGGGGTGGCCGGTGTGGTGCCCTGCGGGACGACCGGCGAGACGCCGACGCTCACCGCGGAGGAGCGGCGGGCCGTCATTCGATCCGTGGTGGCGGCCGCCGGCCCGCTCGGCCTCTCGATCGTGGTGGGGGCCGGTTCCAACTCGACCGTCTCGGCGATCGAGTACTCGGCGGAGGCCGCGGATCTCGGTGCGACGGCGACCCTGCAGGTGACGCCGTACTACAACCGCCCTTCGCAGGAGGGACTCTTCCGTCACTTCTGGTCACTCGCCGATGCCGCCCGGGTGCCGATCGTCCTCTACGACGTGCCGGGTCGGTCGGGGGTCGGACTCGCGCCCGACACCGTGGTGCGACTCGCGAGCCATGAACGAATCGTCGCGATCAAGGTCGCCAACGGATCGGTCGGATACGTGAGCGAGCTGGTGCAGCGATGCGATCTCGCGATTCTTTCGGGTGACGATCCCCTCACGCTCCCGATGCAGTCGGTCGGTGCGGTCGGGGCCGTGAGCGTGGTGGGGAACATCGCGCCGGGTGAAGTCGCCCGCCAGGTCGCGGCGGCGAATCGAGGCGACTTCGCGGCGGCCCGAGCCATCCACGAGCGTCTCTTCGCCCTGTCGAACGGTCTTCTCGGTCTGGATGGGAATCCAGTTCCGATCAAGGCCGCCATGGCCATCCTCGGCCGGGACACGGGGGTCGTTCGGCCACCGCTCGCGGCCGCCGCCGAGTCCACGCGCGGGGCCATCCTCGAACTGCTCTCGTCGGCCGGCATCGAGGGGCCCGCCGGCGGCGTGACCGGATCCCGATCGGTGGGCATGCGATGAGCGACGTGAGCGACCAGCGATACGAGCCGAGCGGGCTCCCGTACCGGATGGCGGTGCTCTGCTACCTGTGGACGGAGGACGATCGGCTTCTGATGCTTCATCGAAGGAAGCACCCGAATCCCGACATGTACTCTCCGATCGGTGGCAAGATGGAGATCTCCGTCGGCGAGACGCCGCATGAGTGCGCCCGTCGCGAGATCCACGAGGAAGCGGGCATCGAGATCCCCGACGAGGACATCCGGATGTTCGCGATGGTGGCGGAGAAGGCGTACCAGGGCGAGATGCACTGGCTGCTCTTCTGCTTCGAGGTGACCCGCCGCATCGATCCCGCGGAACTCCCGCGGACGGAGTTCGACGAAGGGACGCTGGAGTGGGTGCCGGTGGACGAGGTCGACCGGCTGAACATCCCGGAGACCGACCGGAAGGTCCTCTGGCCGTTGCTCAAGCCACGACGGCACGCGGGCGGCTTCCTGATGGTCGAGATCGATTGTGGCGGAGACGATCTCGTCTCACGGATCGTCGAGGACACCCGGCCCCTCGATTGAACTCCGGTCCTCCCGACCGAGATCCCCGCGGGCTGGCTCACCGACTCAGGAGATGCCGGCCACGGACGCCGCCTCGTCGGCGATGGCCGCCGCGGCCGCATCGGTGGGTGCCTCCGCGATGAGACGGATGATCGGCTCGGTGTTGCTGGGGCGGACGTGCACCCACGCGTCGCCGACGTCGACTCGCACGCCGTCGGCGTCGTCGACCCGGCCGTCCGGCCAGTGCTTCGCGACCTTCTTCAGGATCTTCGGAACGGCGGACTTCCCGCCCACCGACGAGAGATCCCACTTCCGCTTGATCATGGCGTAGCGGGGGAGCTCGTCGACGATGTCGGCGAGCGGACGACCGTCGCTGGCGAGCAGTTCGAGCACGATGGCCATCGCCGAGAGGGAGTCCCTGATGAAACAGACCTCGGGGACGATCACCCCACCGTTGCCTTCGCCGCCGATACGACCCTGATGGGCGCGAATGCCCTGCACGACGTTCGCCTCGCCGACCGCGGTCCGGATCACCCGTGCGCCCTCGAAGCCGGCGCAGACGTCGTCGATCATGCGGCTGGTGGAGAGGTTGGCGGCCACGGGACCGCCGCCGTGTCGCTGCATCATCCGCATCGCAGCGAGGACCAGGGTGCGTTCCTCGCCGATGTAGCGGCCCGCCCCATCGACGATCGCGAGGCGATCGGCGTCCGGATCCTGGGCGAATCCGATCGTCGCGTTCCCGTCGGCGGCGACCGCGGTCGCCAGTTCGGTCAAGTTCGCTTCGGTGGGCTCCGGCGTGTGCGGGAAGAGCCCCGTCGGTTCACCGTGGAGATGGAGGAGATCGCAGCCGAGGGCTTCGAGCAGCATTCGACCCGCGGGACCGCCCGATGCCGCCACCGAATCGAGGACCACGCGGAAACGCTTCGATCGAATCAGATCCACGTCGACGATCGCGAGCACCTTCTCGACGTGGATCCGCGAGCCATCGTCACGATGTCGGATCGTCCCGCAATCCGCGCCGGCCATGCGATCGAGTCGACTGCCTTCGAAACGCCCGATGATCTCCTCCGCCACCGGCCCCGGGGGGGCCAGGCCGTCCGAGTCGAGGCACTTGATGCCGTTCCACTCGATCGGGTTGTGGCTCGCGGTGACGTTGATGCCACCATCGCAGTCGAGTTCGCGGATCATGATGCCGACGG
>JAACEA010000362.1 GCA_009936695.1 Planctomycetia bacterium | reverse complement strand
GCGATCGCGTTCTCGCCCTGCGTCGGTCTTCTGGAACCTGACCGCGCCGGGTGTTCGGCGACGCGCCGCGGGAATCGTCGCCGTCACCGGGGAGCTCCTGGAGCGGACCCGCCCCAATGGCGTGCCCGGGTGCGTCATCACCAATGGGGCGTCCGTTCCCGAATCACCCCCGGAGTGGATCGATCGGAAGGCCCGTCCCATGGTCCTGATGCTGCTCGGAAGCGCCGCGCCCTGGCACGGACTCGACCGTCTCTCATCGCTGGCGGAGGCGCTCCCGGAATTCGAATTCGTGGTGTGCGGTGACCTCGCGGACGAGGGGCCCGCCCTGTCTCCGTTGATTCGGACGGAGCCCGCGAAGACGGATGACGCGCTGGCGGAGATCCTCAATCAAGCCACCGTGGCAGTGGGGAGTCTCGCCATATCGCGAAACGGAATGGAACAGGCATGCCCACTCAAGTCGAGGACGTGTCTCGCGGCAGGACTGCCACTCATCTACGGCTACGAGGATCCGGATATCGAGGGCCGAGAGTCCTTCGCATTGCGAATCAGGGATGCCGACTGGGCGACGGGGAATGCGGTGGAGCAGGCGCGGCATTTCATTCGGCGGATCCACGGAGAAGCGGCGTGCAGGCGCTCGGCATGGCAGTTCGCCAAGAAGCGTTTCGATCATTCGGTGATCGAGCGGCGCCGTCTCGACTTCTTCGAATCGATCGTCTCGGGGCGGAACCCGACCGCGTCATCCATCAAGTGACGATGCGATGACGCCGGCAATGGCGTCGGCCGCATGGCCGTCGCCGTAGGGCGTTCCTGCACGCCCGGTATGCCCGATGCGGGAGAGAATCACCGCGCCGGGATCGGTGGTGCTGGGATCGACCAGGGTGTTCCATCCGAGTTCGACCAGTTCGACCCACTCCGTCTCGCTGCGCATCGTGACGCAGGGGACTCCATGGAAGAAGGCTTCCTTCTGCACGCCTCCGGAATCGGTGGCGATCACAGCGGCGGCCGCCTCGAGGCTCGTCATGTCGAGGTACCCGACCGGATCGATGAGCCTGAGGTGTGCAGCCGCGGATTCAAGGAGCCCGAATCGATCGAGGGCGGCACGCGTGCGTGGATGCAGCGGCAGGATCACCGGCAGCTCGCCCGCGACCATCTGAAGGCCATTGATGATCCGCTCCAGCGTCTCGCGGTCGTCGGTGCTTGCAGGTCGGTGGATCGTGGCGAGGACATAGGCGTCGGCCGTGATGCCGGTCCGTTCACGGACATCGCTTCGTTCGTTCGCGATCCTGGTGGCGGCCTTCGTCGCGTCGAACATCACATCGCCGGTGCGATGAACACCGTCCCGAATGCCCTCGTTGGCGAGATTCCGGACCGCCGTTTCGGTGGGGGCGAAGAGCAGATCCGAAAGATGGTCGGTCACCACCCGATTGACTTCTTCTGGCATTCTTCGATTGAAGGATCGAAGGCCAGCTTCAACGTGGTCGATCGGTATGTCGATCTTCGACGCCGCCAGAGCGCCGGCCAGCGTCGAGTTCGTGTCTCCGTAGACGAGGATCCGGTCCGGCTTGGTTTCGAGAAGCACCGCTTCAATCGCCTCGAGCATCTTTCCGGTCTGGGATCCGTGGGGGCCTGAGCCAATGGCCAAATTGTATTTCGGTGCGGGTATCCGCAGTTCCTCGAAGAATATGTCCGACATCGCCGAGTCGTAGTGCTGCCCGGTATGCAGGAGGGTCTCCTGAATCCCCGCGGAATCCAACGCTCGCGAGACCATTCCGGCCTTGACGAACTGGGGTCGGGCGCCGACGACGGTGAGGACCTTGAGTGTCATGGTCGGAAGAGGATACGGGAGCCGCAGCCGGTCTGCGGCTGGAGCCTTGTTAGTATTCCAAGTCTGATGAACGAGCGAAGAACCGCACAAATGCCATCTCCCCGAGTAGCCGCCCTGGTCCTGAATTCGGTGAACCACGATGCGCGAGTGCTCAAGGAAGCGGACTCCCTTGCGGAAGCGGGATTCGACGTCCATATCATCGGAATTCAGGACAATCGCTGCAGCGATCCAGTGACCCGACGTTCGGACAACGTAACGGTCCATCGGGTCAAACTTGGGCCTCTCCTACTACTCCAGCGTTACCGGATACGCGCGCGAGTGCTCATGCTTGGAGTTGGGATGATGGTCATTCTGGCCGTCGCCAGCCTCTTCACGCCGCTGCGAGTCTTGTTGAATCGGATAGAAGAGCTGATGTCGCCCTTCGGACTGCTGCCGAGCCTGATCGCGGGCGGTTCACTCCTTGCAGCCGCGTGGCTCTTGGTTCGCCAGAGGCGGGCCCACCGATCCTCGAAAATCAAACAGCGGGAGATCTTCGGTGCGGTCGCTTCGAGGAGCGTTGTGCGTGGAGGTATCGGTTCGCTTTTGATCAAGTCGCGATCCATGGTCTCGTCCCTCTTGTCGACCTTGCACCAGTCCCGGAAGCAGCTCGTCGTCTCCAGGGTGTATCGGCAAGAACTTGACCGTCTGAAGCCGCAGGCCGTGCATTGTCACGACCTTCCGATGCTTCCCATCGGCGCGAAATGGTGTGAGACTCATGCGTCCGCTTTTCTGGTCTTCGACAGCCACGAGTTGTACGAAGAGGTATCCCAGATGCATCCTCTCAAGCGGCGGATCTGGCAACGGGTCCTGCGTAGGGAGTCACCCAAGGTCGATGGCTTCATCACCGTGAACGACTCGATCGCCGGGGAGCATGCTCGACGATACCCCTCGCTCCCCCCGGCGGTCGTGGTGAAGAATGCAACCATCTTCGACGACGAGCCGCTGGCGCCATCCCGACTTCTCCGAGCGGCAGCGGACCTCGAGGCTGACCGGCGGATCTTGTTGTATCAAGGAGGATTCGCCCGTCACCGTGGACTTGAAGGTCTCGTCCGGGCAGCGGCCCAGATGCCGGAACCCTGGGTGCTGGTCATGATGGGCTGGGGGAACATCGAAGACGATCTCAAGGTCATCGCCCGGAATGTGGATCCAGGTGGTCGCCGCATCCGTTTTATTCCTCCCGCGCCGCAGGCGGAGCTCCAGTCGTGGACCAGTGGTGGCGATCTCGGGGTGATTCCCTACGAGAACACCTGTCTGAACCACTGGTACTGCTCCCCGAACAAGCTCTGGGAATATCCGGTGGCCGGGGTCCCCATGCTGGTCAGTCCGTTCCCGGAGTTGAAAGCGGTCATCGATGCCCATGGCATCGGCATATGCATCCCCGAAGAATTGGACGGAACCGCGTTGTCACAAATTCTCTCCGGCATTGACGAGCAGCGTCTGGAGACCATGCAGAAGGCTTGCCGCACCTACATCGAGCATGACAACTGGGCCGTCTACGCACGTCGCTTGGTCGATCTTTATGCATCGCTGTTCAACCTTCGCCGACAAGAGGCATGATGCCCGTATTCGGGTTTGGATTCGTCGGCTTCTAGCCCGTGCTTGCGTCGGTGAGGTACCACTTGCCCGTGTGTTGATCGGTACCTAGACCTCTTCGTCGAGTAACTCGGTGTTGTCCGTTTGATCCTCATGAGGGTGAACGACGTTCAACTCATCGGAGACATCAGCCCATGCCCTGATGACCGGGGGGTCGACCCGAAGGTCGGCGGCGGTTCTGGGCTCGAAGCCGCGTCCGCGGATCGACTCGATCTCGGCTCGGCTGCGGGCCATGACGACGATGGGTCGTCCGCCAAGCGACTCCGCTGAGGCGTCAAGACCCGCCTGATGCACGATTGTTGGTTCCGTGATGTCGTCGAGCGATTCCCGAATCAGGTCGATGTGAATCGCGCCTTCGGTGAAGATCGGTTCGACCCGCTCGATCGTGGAAATGCCGCGGATCGCTTGGAGGCGGTCAATCCGCTTAGACAGGATCACGAGTCCCTCGGGAAGGTCCGTTGCCGCGAGAGGTCTTGGAGGGGGATCCTCGAGGCGGCGGGCGGCGTTGATCGACTCCGTGAACCGGCTCGTGACGTTGAAAGCGATCGACGCCTGCCGGATGGCAGCCGCCAGATACCTCAGCACGAATAGCACAACGAGAAGGCGTCCCCAGTCGCCTTCGAGGCCAAGGATGTCGGCTTGCATGGAGACGAGCATCACCATGATGACAAGGGCCGTCGTGATCGCATTCACGAGCGTCACCTTGCGGACGAGGGCGATCCGGCCGAAAAGAATCCGGTCGCTTCTCGCGACGCGGGTGAGCGATTCCTCGTCCAGCACGACACCGGTCATCGCATGTCTGCGATCGGTCTCGCCCATTACGGACTGGAGTTCGGTGCGAACGGCGTCTGCCGTGAGGACGTGTTCGAGATGATCCTGGTGGGAACGTCGGTTGAGAAGCCCGATCGCGAGGAGATAGAAGGGAGCCGTAACACTGAGCACCACCAGGAGTGCGGGCGAGAGAAAGCCTAGGAGCGTGATGCAGGCGATCACGGTGAGTGCCGCGAGCGGGACGCGGACGAGTTGGACCGCTGCCATCCCACACTCCCGGGACACGATCTGGATGAAGGAGACAATTGACTTCGCTTGCGACTCGCGAAGCACGCGGTCGCCGGCACTGCTGCTGCACGCTTGGGCCGCCTCGGCACGGATGCGTCGCACGGCCGCCGCCGCCGCGGAGAGGCCGAGCAGGTCTCCGAGGTATTGGAAGATTGCCGCTAGTATCGCGACCACACCGATCGCGCCGATTGCGGTCGCAAAGTCGATCCCCTCGACGAGAATGTGGTCTCGAACGGAGATCGTCAGACCTGTATCGGGATTCCGTTCGCTCTGGAGATCCACGGCGAGCGCGACGATCATCCAGATTGAGCCGAGGGTCGCGGCCGTGCCGAGTCCGCCCGCAAGGGTGGACGCGATGATCCTGGTGCCCGCCACCGAGAGCATCCGGCGAAAGAACCAAAGAATGAGCGTCGGTGTTCTCGAATTGATCTTCATGATGATACGCATTCAAGTTCCAAGGTACCGGGAAACTTCGAGCCCGCACGATTCTGATAGTTTGCCGTAATGACGCTTCGTTCATCGAATTCGAAGCCGGGGGCGCCGCCGGAATCCGTCGCGGCCCGCGCGCGACGGGCACTCGATTTGGAGGTTCGTTGGTTCGCGGAGGCCGGGGGTCGTGGCCCCGACGAGTATTGCGACGATGATCGCGTCCATCCCATGGCCGAGGGGCGATTCCTGTCCACGGTGGCGACGATGCTGGAGATCGGGGGTTTCGACGACGCCGAACTTCGAACCTGGGCCGAAGAGAGCGTTGCTCGACTGGCCGCAACCGCGATCACTCTTGATCCCGAGCGCATCGGTTGGGGTCTCGGCTTCGAATGGAAGGAAGTCAGTCCCGACGAGCCATTCGTCATCACCACCTGCATCGTTGCCGAGGGTTTGAAGGCGGCCAGTTCCCAGATCGGTCCAGCCGGCGAAGAGCTTCGCGACCGCGGTCTCGCCTGGCTGCAGCGACCTCAGCGGGATTTCGAGGTGGAGATCGATTCCGTGCGAGTCCCCACGTTCTCTCCTCGGATGCGTCAAACTCCCTGGAACGTGCTCGCCGCGTGGACGTCGCACCTCGAGGAAGGGGATCCTCGGCGGGATGTCGTCAGGAGCCTCGTGACGGCGGCCCGCGTTCCTGGCCTCGGCTGGTGTTACGACCGGGACTCCATGAGGCTCGATCTCCTTCACCAGGGCTACACGATCGCGGGAGTCGAGGACGGTCTCGACGAGGATCGCGTCGTTGAGTGGATCCTCGAGTCGCTGGCCGGATTCTCGGCACCGGCCGGATGGGTCGACAAGCTCGACATCGTGGACGAGCCGGTCGCTCGCGATCTTCGAGGTCGGCCCGGGTTCCTCGTGCATCCGTGCGGTGAGGGCAGGCACCTGGTCACGCACCCGAGCCCGGCACGGAGCTGGTCGCTCGGGGAGTCTCTCAGGCTTGCATCGCGCCGATCCGCGGACCCCCAGCTTGACGTGGCGCTTCGCCGCGCGTCGGGATCGCTCGTGGAGGCGGTCCTCGACCGGCTCGGCGACGAGAAGACCTCCCATTGGCCTCGGGCGACGATGCATCTCGCCCTCGGTCTCGCGACGTTCATCGCATCGCGGCGTCAGTCCCGAGGCGGCGTGTAGCGATCGAATTCGATGCCCGCGTCCCGGTATGCCGGATGGTCCGGCCACTGCTCGACGTACCCTCGCCACCGTGCGGCGAAGTCGCAGAACGCCTCGGTCCCGTATTCGTCGCAGAGGGACTCGAGGCCGTCGATGTGTACGAAGTGATAGACGTTGTGATGACGGCCTGCAATCTTCTTCAAAAAGTTCGTCGGATACACGAACGGATCGATCGCCTTGAAGCCGAGTTCGATCTCGATCTCGTTCACACCCGCTTGCAGCTCGATCTCCTCGATCTTGTTCCAGTCCGTGGTGCGAAGGCCCGACTGGAGCGGGTCGAAGGGGCCCCTGGCGAGTTCGATCGCAAGGTCCTGCGCCTTCGGTGTCTCGATCGTGAGCCTGAGCAGGTTCGGTTCAGGCATGCTCAGGAGCGACATTACGAGATTGAGGAGGATCCGATCCTCCGTCGCGGTGAAGCGATCGCCCGCGGACTCGACGCCCCGGACGAAACCCATGTGCCAGCGATTGTCGATCTCGTTCGCCAGCGGATACACGTCATCACCGGGTATCTCGAGTGTGGGGCGATTCAGTCGAACGCCCTTGGCATCGTCGAGGACCAGGCGAAGGTAGCCATATCCACGGATCCGGTAGCGGGAGTTCACCGTGCTTGGCGCGTCATACAGGGGCAGGATCGTGGCCAGAGTCGCGAGGTTCGCTTCGAGCAGCGATGCCGCTTCATCGGACTCGGTTCGTTGGAGATATCGTCTGAGACCGCGGATGGCGGTCAACCAGCCGTTCAGGACGAGGTCCCGGGGCGAATGCGGGGCCTCCTCGATCACGGGACCCAGAGGGGTCATCGCGAGGACGCCCCCCTCCTCGACCCGGGTGGCCAGGCATCGGAGCACCTTCTCGCACGCCTCCGCGTAGCGAGGATCGCCCGAGAGCTCGTGAAGCCGTGACAGTTGGTCGAGGTAGTGGGCCTGGGTCAGGCCGGAGACATATCGTTCCCCGGAGGATCCGAGGCCCCATTCCGGCTCGTAGAAGAACCGGAGCATGCCGGCCTGGTCGTCCATCCTCGCCAGCGCCGCGTCGGCGACCCGGCGAGCGGCATCGAGGAAGCGTCGATCTCCGGTTCGCTCGAATAGGTTCAAGTAGTCGCCCACGACGTACGTGCCGTAGATCGGATGGGGAACGAGTCCCTCCTCGTCGGTCCAGCGGCCCGGATACCCGTCCTCGAGGAAGCCCAGGCGGTAATAGTCGTAGACCTCGGCGCGATAGGGCGGCAAGGGAGGGAGACCGACGGACTCCGTGGCCTCGAGGAGCCTGCTCGCAGACGTCCCCGCCTTCAATTCGGTCGGGCTGGATCGGTCCGAGCACCCGGTGGTCGTGGCAAGGATCACCGCCATGACGAGCAGCGCTAGGAGCGGCCTCGTGCGAACGGTGGATGGCCCCGGACCGGGGCCGTGAGTGATTTTGGTCGGTTGACGCATCCCGCTGTGATCCTAGTTTTGGCTGATCGAGTTGCTTGGGCGTTTCTTGACCCCTCGATTCTCGATGACGGTACCCGGAACCAGACTCCCCTCGACCATCGCTTCGCCATCGCGCCACCGCACCGATGCGAGCTCGTTCGATCGGGCCGACTCGAGCCAGGTTCCCAGCTCACCGATGGTCATCGGGATCCGGCTCGTGGCTCTGATCGCCGCGATCCGTCGCTCGAGAATGGCTCGATGTTCCTCGGTGTCGACGTCGTGGTCGTGGCTATAAAGGTTGATCAT
>JAACEA010000361.1 GCA_009936695.1 Planctomycetia bacterium | reverse complement strand
GTCGCATCGGCGTCGAGTTCGAGGGCCACCCGGGTGGCGGTCCGCACCGGACCGAGCGGATCGGGTCGATCGGCTCGCACCGCCGCGACCCAGCTCCGTGCGTCTGGTTGGAGCGTGTCGTCGCAGGTCATCGAGGGTTCATCGTATTTCGTGCTGGGTCGTCAGGAGTGATGGTGGGGCGGGACCTCGCACCTCGACTCAGCGGGCCGCGCCGGCGGGAACCGCGGTCATCGGGAGTCGGTCCCGGCACGTGGAGATCTCCCGCTCGAAGGTCCGGCGATACACGGCGAGTCTGTTCTCGGCGTCGTCGAGCGGGCCGCCGAAGGAGCGGGTCGGATCGTTGTAGATCAGTCGCACGGGCAGCTCCGAGACCCGGAGCCCGTTCGCCACCGCCTGGACCCAGAACTGCATCGGGAAGTCGTAGCCGTCGACGTCGAGGTCGAGCTTCGCGAGGGGGGCGACCCGGTAGGCCTTGAATCCGCAGAACGCGTCGGTCAGCTCGAGTCCCAGCCGCTGGTTGATCTCTCCGGTGAGCAGGTGGTTGATGCGACGTCGATCGGGTGGGGGGGCGTCGACGAGGTTGGCGGCATCCAGGTAGCGACTCCCCGACACGACGTCGGCCTCGTTGCGCTCGATCGAAGCGAGAAAGTCCGGGATGGCCGCGGGCTCGTGCTGCTCATCGCAGTCCATCGTGACGAGCCAGTCGAAACCGTCGACCGCCGCCCATCGGAACATGTCCATCATGCTTCGGCCGTAGCCGCGATTGGTCGCGTGCCGGATGACCTCCACCGGATGCTTCGAAAGAAGCATCGGCGTGCGGTCGGTCGACCCGTCGTCGATGATCAGGATGTCCTCGACCCGCTTTCGAACCTCGGTGAGGACGGTGTCGACGTAGCGTTCCTCGTTGTACACGGGGATGGCGAGGAGAACGCGGGGTGGGGTTGGCTTGGGGTGGATCATCGTGGGAACGTCTTTCCTGATTCGGTGAGGCCGAACGCGGCCATGCCTTCTGTTCGTTCAATCCTGGACTCGGATGCCCTTGCGATCGTAGAGGTCCCGGATCGCGGCGGGGGTCATCCGCGTCCAGCGAACGCCGCCCACGGACGTGTCGGTCGGTGCGACCCGCACCGAGACGATTCCGTCGTCGCCGATCTCCTGGGTCGCCGCCCGCCCGTCCTCGTAGGCACGGCTCTCGAGCATGGCGGTGCCGGCCGGATCGGGCTTCCACGATTCGAGACGTCGGGTGATGCTCTCCCGATCCTCGTTCCAGGCGTAGATTCCGAAGGTGCCCTCCGGTGCGTCGAGCACTTCCAGAAGGGTCGGCAGCACGAGCCGTTCCGCTTCGGAGAGGAAGAGTTCGAGGTTCATCGGCAGCTCGAGCCGGACGATCTGGCGTTCCAGGGTGTTCCTGGACTGTTGCAGGATCTCGAGTCGACGTCGTGGCTCCGAGGCGGTCGGCCGCGGGCGGAAGCCCGTGATGGACTCCGAGACGGTCTGGTCCGCGTCGGCCTGCCGGGCGGTGAGCCGCACGCTCCACATCTCCTCCTCGCGATCCCAGGAAAGCCACGCGCGATGGTCGACGTCGATGAAGGGACGCTTCGGTTCCTGCGGTATCTGTCGCATCCGGATGCGAACCAGCATTCCGGTGTCGTCTCCGACCCGCGGCACCGGGCTGGCGCTGCTCATGCTCTCGCGGCCGGTCTCGATCGCCGTGATGCCCGCGTAGCCGAATTCGACGTCGCGGCCCTCGGGGTCGAAGGCGTGCATCCGGTACCAGATCTCCTCCGGCATCCGGGCGACGACGTCTCGGAGCGCCTGCTCGTCGACGCGGCGGAACAAGGCCGCGCCGCGTTCCTGACGCGAGAGCGCCTGGTCCGCCAGTTCGAACTCGTCCTCCACCACCAGTGAATCCAGCACCGAGTCGAAGATCTCGCCGGTCCACCGGTCGCGATCCGCGAGGCATTCGACCAGCAGGAAGCGGTTGGGGCCGGTCTGAATGAAGTGCCAGTCGTACCTCGCGATCCGCTTCGACGAGTGGAGGTACTCGCCGGTCACCCGCGCGGCGGGGAGGCCCGCCAGCGTCTCGTCGGTCCGCTGGTTCGAGAAGACGAGGTCCGGGTTGAT
>JAACEA010000360.1 GCA_009936695.1 Planctomycetia bacterium | reverse complement strand
TCCTTCGACACGGACGCCCGGAAGTCCCTTCTCTCAGGTGTCGAGAAGCTCGCCACCGCAGTGAAGAGCACCCTCGGCCCCCGCGGCCGCAGCGCCGTGATCGACAAGAGCTGGGGCGGACCCACCGTCACCAAGGACGGCGTCAGCGTCGCCGAGGAGATCGAACTTCGCGACAAGGTCGAGAACATCGGCGCGCGGCTCGTCCGCGAAGCCGCGAGCAAGACCAGCGATGACGCCGGCGACGGCACCACCACCGCGACGGTCCTCGCCGAGGCGATCTTCAAGGCCGGCCTGAAGCAGGTCACCGCGGGCGTCGAGGCGAACGCGCTCGTCCGAGGCCTCAAGAGCGGCGTCGCCGCGGTCGTCGAGGAGATCACCTCCTCCGCACGCCCGGTCGACCAGGTCACTGGAGGCATCGCCTCGGTGGCCACGATCTCCGGCAACAACGATCCGTCGGTCGGCAAGATCATGGCCGAGGCGTTCAAGCGGGTCGGCAAGGAAGGCGTGATCACGATCGAGGAAGGCAAGGGCCGCGAGACCGAGATCGAGGTCGTCGAGGGCATGCAGTTCGACCGCGGCTACCTCTCCCCGAACTTCGTGACCGACGCCGAAGCGATGAAGGTCGTGCTCGAGAAGCCCCTCGTCCTCATCCACGAGGACAAGATCGACGGCATCACGAAGCTCGTCCCCTTCCTCGAGAAGGTCATGGCGGCGAAGAAGCCGTTGCTCATCATCGCCGAGGACGTGACCGGGGAGGCCCTCTCGACGCTCGTCATCAACAAGCTTCGGGGCGTCCTCCAGGTCTGTGCGGTCAAGGCGCCGGGCTACGGCGATCGTCGCAAGGCCATGCTCGAGGACATCGCGACCCTCACCGGCGCCACCGCGGTCATGAAGGACCTCGGCATGGAGCTCGATTCGATCGAGATCGCCCACCTCGGCCGGATCAAGAAGGTCGAGATCACCGCCGACAACACGGTGATGGTCGAAGGTGCCGGCGCCACCGCCGACATCGAGGGCCGATGCGACCAGATCCGCGCCGAGATCGATCGCACCGACAGCGACTACGACCGGGAGAAGCTCCAGGAGCGTCTCGCGAAGCTCGCCGGCGGTGTGGCCCAGATCAACGTCGGCGCCGGCAGTGAAGCCGAGCTCAAGGAGAAGAAGGCCCGCGTCGAGGACGCCCTTCACGCGACTCGCGCCGCGATCGCCGAGGGTGTGGTTCCCGGCGGCGGCTCCAGCTTCATCCGGGCGATGCCCGCCCTCGACAAGGCCCGCAAGGCGGCCCGCGGCGAGGAGAAGTTCGGGGTCGACATCCTGGCCGAGGCCCTTCAGGTCCCCCTTCGCACCATCGCCGACAACGCCGGCGAAAAGGGCACCGTCGTCGTTTCGAAGGTCGCCGAGATGAAGCGGGAGGAAGGCTTCAACGCCCTCACCCTCGAGTACGGCAACCTGATCGAGCAGGGGGTGATCACACCCGCCAAGGTCGACCGGACGGCCCTCCAGAACGCCGCGAGCGTCGCGGCACTGCTTCTCACCACCGACTGCACGATCGTCGACGTCCCAGTCAAGGACGAAGGCGACCACGGCCACGATCACGACCACGGCGACCCCATGGGTGGCATGGGCGGCATGGGTGGAATGGGCGGCATGCCTGGAATGGGCGGCATGCCCGGCATGGGCGGCATGGGCTTCTGAGCCGGTCGCCCCGCATCACACGTACGACTTTCGAACAAGACACATCCGCGTTCCGACGCGACGATCGAATTGGAGAACACACCATGGCAGTCCGCCCCCTCGAGGATCGAATCCTCATCAAGCCGCTCGAAGCCGAGACCAAGACCAAGTCCGGGATCTTCCTCCCGGAGAGCGCCAAGGAGAAGCCCATGCAGGGCAAGGTCGTGTCCCTCGGGCCCGGCAAGCTCCTCGACAACGGCGAGCGCGTGAAGCCCGGCGTCAAGAAGGGCGACACCGTCGTCTACGGCAAGTACTCCGGCACCGAGGTCGAGATCAAGAACATCACCCATCTCATCGTCCGCGAAAGCGAACTCCTCGGTGTGATCGAGGGCTGAGGGACGATCGCGCCCGCCCGAGCGGCGGCGATCCCCGAAGCCACCTCCACACCTCAACAATGACTCCACGGGAAGCACCCCGATGACCACCAAGCAGATGAAGTTCGACATCTCCGCCCAGGCGGAGTTCAAGAAGGGCGTGGACAAGCTCGCGTCCGCGGTCGCCGTCACCATGGGCCCCAGCGGCCACAACGTGGTGATGGAGAAGTCCTACGGCGGCCCCTCGGTCACCAAGGACGGCGTCAGCGTCGCCAAGGAGATCGATCTCCCCGGCCCGTTCGAGAACATGGGCGCGAAGATGGTCCAGCAGGTCGCGAAGAAGACCGCCGACGTCGCGGGTGACGGCACCACCGCCGCCACCGTGCTCGCCTCGGCGATCTACAGTCGTGGCCTCCGCACCGTCGCATCCGGCGCGAACGCGGTCGCGGTCCAGCGCGGCATCAACGCCGCCGCCTCGATCGCCTGCGACGCCATCAACGACTTCGCCTCGAAGTGCAAGGGCAAGTCCGATCTCCAGAAGATCGCGACCGTCAGCGCGAACCACGACGCCGAGATCGGCGGCCTGATCGCGGAAGCGATCGACAAGGTCGGTGCCGAAGGCGTGGTCGAGATCGAAGAGGGCAAGACGGCCGACACCACGCTCGACTACGTCGAGGGCATGAACTTCGACAAGGGCTACCTGAGCCCTTACTTCATGACCGATCCCAAGCGGGCCGAGGCGATCATCGAGAAGCCGATGATCCTGATCCACGAGAAGAAGATCTCGAACCTCGCGGACCTGCTGCCCCTGCTCAACAAGATCGCGGGTGCGGGCAAGCCGCTCCTCATCATCGCCGAAGACGTCGACAACGAGGCCCTCGCGGCCCTCGTCGTGAACCGACTGCGCGGCGTGCTCGAGGTCTGTGCGGTGAAGGCTCCCGGCTTCGGCGACCGTCGCAAGGCGATGCTCGGCGACATCGCGACCCTCACCGGTGGCACCTTCTTCAGCGAAGACCTCGGTCGCAGCCTCGAGGACATCGAGCTTGCCGAGCTCGGCGCCGCCCGCAAGGTCATCGTCACCAAGGACGACACCACCCTCATCGAGGGCGCCGGCAAGAAGAAGGACATCGCGAGCCGGGCCTCCCAGATCTCGGCCCAGTACGAGCGATCCACCAGCGACTACGACCGCGAGAAGCTCCAGGAACGGCTCGCGAAGCTGACCGGTGGCGTCGCGATCCTCTCGGTCGGTGGTGCCACCGAACTCGAAATGAAGGAGCGGAAGGATCGCGTCGACGACGCCCTTTCCGCGACTCGTGCCGCGGCCAAGGAGGGATACGTCCCCGGCGGCGGCGTCGCGTTCCTTCGGGCGATCTCCGCGATCGAGGAGAACCGTCGCAAGGCCAAGGGCGACGAGCGATTCGGCTTCGACATCCTCGCGGAGGCCCTCGAGGCGCCGACGTTCCGCATCGCCGCGAATGCGGGCGTGGACGGCGATCTCGTGGTGTCCAAGATCCGCGACGGCAAGGGCGGACATGGATTCAACGCCTCCACCGGCAAGTACGAGGACCTCGTGAAGGCGGGGATCATCGACCCCGCCCTGGTCGCCACCACCGCGCTCTCCAACGCGGCGAGCGTCGCGGGACTCATGCTGACCACCGACGTCGCCCTCACCGAGCTGAAGGACGACACCGATCCCGTCGAGGGAGCCGTCAGCTGATTCCTCGCCGGAACGCGACGCGGGGAGGGCCCGGTGATTCGACCGGCTCTCCCCGCGTTCTCGACTCCCCCGTCTCCGGGAAACGATCCGGATGAGCACCACCCGCTGCTACTACGAAGTCCTCTCCGTGGAACGATCCGCCTCCGGGGACGAGATCAAGCGGTCGTATCGTCGGCTCGCGATGAAGTTCCACCCGGATCGCAACCCGGGTGACGCGGAAGCAGAGAAGTCCTTCAAGGAATGCGCCGAAGCGTACGAGGTCCTCTCGGATCCCGATCGCCGTGGCCGGTACGACCAGTTCGGACACGAAGGACTGCGAAGCACCCCCGGACACGACTTCAACCGGATGAATCCGGACGACATCTTCTCGATGTTCAACGACATCTTCGGAGGTGGCGGCGGTGGCCGAGGACGCGCCCGGCGCGGCCCGGTCCGAGGCTACGACCTCGAGACCCAGATCGAGATCGAACTCGAGGAGGTCCTCGAAGGCACGACCCGCGAAGTGGAGTTCCGACGACTGGACGTCTGCGACACCTGCGAGGGCATCGGTGCGAAGCCCGGAACCCGGCCGGTCAAGTGCCCGACCTGCGACGGCGTCGGCAAGGTCGAGCAGGCGGGTCTCGGCGGGATGTTCCGGATGGTGGTGGCCTGCCCGAACTGCCGAGGCCGCGGCGAAGTCGTGACCGAGCACTGCGGCGACTGCCGCGGCGCGGGGCGCATCTCGGTCAAGCGGACCCTCGAGGTTCGCGTGCCCGCCGGGATCTCCCACGGGCAGGCGATCCGCGTGCAGGGCGAGGGCGAGCCGCCCCGTCCCGAGGACCTTCCGGCCGGCGACGGCCCCCGGGGCGACCTCCACGTCGTGGTGGGCGTCGAGGAGCACGACCGCTTCCAGCGGGACGGCAACGACCTCGTGACCGTGGTCCCGGTCGCGTTCGCCCAGGCCGCGCTCGGCGCCACGCTCGAAGTCCCGCTCCTCGAGGGCGGGGCGGTGGAACTGGAGATCCCCGCGGGAACCCAGCACGGCGAGATCCACCGGATCCCCGGCCACGGATGTCCGCGACTCCGTGGCGGCGACCGTGGCGAACTCGTGGCCGTGCTTCAACTCGTCGTTCCCAGAAAGCTCAACGAGGACCAGCGCAACCTCCTCTCGAAGTACGCTGAGACCGAGGAACTCGAGATCAACGACGCGGAACCGAGTCTCTGGACGAGAATCAAGGACTCCTTCTCCTGAGTTTCGAAGGCCGGCGGGGTCTCCGATCCCCACCGTCCGATCATCCGATTGGCCCGACATGACGACCGAACCTGACACCACGCTCGAACCCGACAACGAAAACGACGGCGCCGACGCGATCGATCCCGTCGAGCACGAGGCGATCCTCGTGGAGCTCGGCGTCTCGGACGAGACGATCGACGCGACGCCGGAGGAGATCGTCCTGCTGATCGCCCGGCTCGTCGCCCAGGCGAACACCGCGGAAGAGGGACGGATGCGGGCCCTCGCGGACTTCCGCAACTTCCAGCGACGGTCGATCGAGAACGAAGGCCGCGCGAAGAAGGAAGGACTCTCCGGCGTGGTGCGTTCGCTTCTTCCGGCCCTCGATCACTTCGACCTCGCCCTGCAGTCCGTCGGTGCCAGCGCCACGATCGAACAGGTCGTGACCGGCGTCGGAATGGTCCGCGGCGAGATCGTCCGGGCGCTCGAATCCAATGGCGTGACGATCATCACCGCCGATCCCGGAGCCGCCTTCGAGCCCGGGCAGCACGAGGCCGTCGGCGTCAAGCCGTTCGAAGCCGGCGACGAGAACCTGGAAGCCGGGAGCGTCGCGATCAACGTCTCGCCCGGCTACGCCATGGGCGACGTCGTGCTCCGACCCGCCAAGGTGATGCTCGTCGCGGAACCCCCGACGGCCTGATCCCGAGCCCCACGATGCCGACCTACGACTACGTCTGTGACGCCTGCGGACACGCCTTCGAACTCTTCCAGTCGATCACCTCCGATCCTGAGAAGACCTGTCCCGAATGCCGGAAGCGAAAGCTTCGACGCCTGATCGGAATCGGCGCGGCGATCCTGGTCGGAGGTTCCGGCGCCGCCGCGCCCGAATCGGAATCCTCGCAACGGACGACGAGCGGGACCGAGACGTCCAAGACCGACGCGTCGTCGGATGCCGGCGATTCCAAGACGACGTCCTCGGACGATTCCTCCGCCAATCCACCCGAAAAGAAAATCTCCGGCTCGACCTCCACGCCCACCCACGAGGCTCGCGAGGGTCGCGGAGTGGGAAATCTGGTCGACGCGGCCCGTCGACAGCGAAAAGCCGACCAGAAGCCGAAGACCGGCGGCGACCCCGCCAAGCCCTCCAAGCCTTCGAAGAAGTCCGGGGCGAAGAAGAAGTCAGCCTCGAAGACCACCGCTTCCCGGCCCAAATCCACCAAGCCCGCCGCCTCGCGAAAGAAGAAGTGACCGGCCTCCTCCGCGAACGCAGGGCCCTGCGACGAACGAGCGGACGACCCGCCCGGTAGCATTCCCTCATGCCATCACGCTTTTCCGGGCGGATTCTCGCCCATCTGACCCACGACAACTACCGCCCGGCCCCGATCAGCGAGATCGAAC
>JAACEA010000359.1 GCA_009936695.1 Planctomycetia bacterium | reverse complement strand
CGCCAAGATCCACGGCGCGAAGGTCACCCAGTGCGGATCCGGACCACGTCGGCTCGATCACCATCGACACCGACCTGCTGGACGCCACGGGGCGTCGCATCGACGAGAAGGTCCTGGTCTGCGACGTCGACAGCGGCAGTCGCTTCGAGACCTGCGTGTTCAAGGGCGAGCCCGGCTCGGGCATCATCGGCATCAACGGCGTCGCAACGCGGGTGACGACTCCCGGGAACAACGTGCTCGTGATGTCGTTCTGTCACATGACCGTCGAGGAGATGGACGCCCACCGTCCGAAGCTGACGATCATCGGTGACGGAAACGTGGTGGATCGGATGATCCGGTACGATTCGGCCTGATCCGCGGGGTGCCGTCTTCCGCGGGACGAGACCGATCGTCAGACCCCGGGAGCCGCAGGTGATGAGTCCGACCGCAGTGTTCAACGTGCTGGCATCGGCGGCGTTCGCGATCTCGACGCCGTCGTCGGCCATCGCCTCGACGCGGTTCGCCACCGCGATCGCGGACGAACCCCCGATCACCGAGACGAGTTCGATCTCGTCGCTTCCCGACGGACGGTGGGTGGCCGAGGTGCAAGTCGAGCCCTTCCCGCGACCCGTGATGATCCAGCTGGTGGTCGACGGATCGACCGAACCGTCGTCGATCACGGCAAGCATTCCGGTGCTGGGGATGTTCTCCGGAACACCGAACCGTCGGACGGTCGAGGACGGGGTGGTCCGGCTCGACTTCGCCTCGGTCGGCGTCACCTGCCAGATGGATCTCCGCGCCGCGACGTCCGCGGGGATCGCGGGCGTCCTCCGTTTCAAGGGTGAGGTACTCGGGGAGATGGGTGGAGTCGACCATGCGTTCGTCCTGCGGCCGGTGCCCGATCTCCTCCAGATCGCGGAAGTCGAGCGACACGACGCGGTGCTTCAGCTTCCTGGAGGCGCACGTCTCCCGTTCTCCATCCTGCTGGGGGAGGTGGATGGAGCGATCGCCGCGGAGATGGACATTCCCGCCCAGGGCGTGAACCGGATCGTGATGTTCACGGACCCCGAGGCGACCGCCACGCTCGCCGAGTCCCGACCGGGATCGATCGTCTTCCGAGTCGGGATGCCGGTGCCGGTCTCGCTGGCGATCTCGCCGGTCGACGGGTCATGGGAAGGAACCTTCACCCAGGGGCCGACCGAACTGCCGGTGACGTTCTCACCCGCCGAAGGGCCCGCGGTCGTCGCGGATTTCCGACCACAGGAGCCGAAGCCGCCATTCCCCTACGAGGTGGTCGAAGTCGTCATGCCGTCGCCCAGGGGGCACGAACTGCATGGGACGCTGACCATTCCGCGGGAGACCGGGGAGCGTGGTGTCCCTGGCGTGGTGCTCGTCTCTGGAAGCGGGCCTCAGGATCGGGACGAGACGGTGCTCGGGCATCGCCCGTTCCTGGTCCTCGCGGATCGCCTCACCAGCGCCGGCATCGCGTGTCTTCGCTTCGACGATCGAGGCGTGGGGGCGAGCACGGGCGACTTCGCGAGCGCGATCACGCACGACTTCGCCGACGATGCCGCGACCGCCCTGGCGTTCCTGCGGAAGACGGCCGGCGTCGATGAAGCCCGCTGCGGACTCGCGGGCCACAGCGAAGGCGGGGCGGTGGTCGCCCTGGTGGCCGCGGGACAGGCGTCGACGGACCCGGCGGCGAAGCCGGCGTTCCTGGTCTCGATCGCGGGCTGCGGCGTCGACGGTGGACGGGTGCTCGAGGATCAACTCCCCCGGATCTACCGCGCCTCCTCCTTGGACGAAGCGGTCATCGAGACGATCTCGCAGGCCCAGAAGCGGCTCCTCACGGGGGTTCGCGGGGAACCGATCGACGAGACCGCCCTGCTCGAGGCGATTCGGGGTCTGCATTCGGCCCAGGAGAAGCTTCAGCCCGAGCCCTTCACCGACGACATCCGGGCGAGGCTCGAAGAGGCCGCCGTGGCGCAGATGACATCACCTTGGATGACCAACTTCATCCGGTTCGATCCAGCGACGGCCTGGCGGGAGGTCGAGGTGCCGGTGCTCGCGATCAATGGAACGCTCGACACCCAGGTCGCCGCCGACATCAATCTGCCGGCGATCGAGGAGGCGGTTCGAAACGGCGGCGGCTCGATCGAGGTGGTTCGCCTCGCGGGCCTGAACCACATGCTCCAGCCGGCCATCACCGGTGGACCCGACGAGTACGGGGCGATCAAGACCACCATGGACGAGGCCGCGATGGCGATCATCGCGGACTTCATCCTCGAAGCGCCGGCGCGACGGCCGGTCGGCGTCGGACCGGAGGGGGATGCCTGATGTCGTTCGGATTGAGTCGTGGTCGTGAACAGGATTTCGGCGGTTTCGGTCTCGACCGGAGTGATCTGCCGCCCTTCGAGACGGGGCGGTGGGATCCGCGAGCGCTGTTCGAATCGCCGGAACGTTCCTTCGAACTCGAGATCGGCTCCGGAAAGGGCACGTTCCTCGTCCAGCAGGCCGGACTGCAACCGGAGACGAACTTCCTGGGCATCGAATGGGCGGGCGAGTTCTTTCGATACGCGGCCGACCGCATCCGCCGCCGTGACCTTCGGAACGTCCGAATGCTGCACGACGACGCGAGCGAGATCGTCACGCATCGGATTCCCGACGCGTCGTGCGCCGTCGTCCATCTCTATTTCAGCGACCCCTGGCCCAAGGCGCGTCACCACAAGAGACGAGTGATGCAGGACGCGACGATGCGGGCATTCCACCGGATCATCCCCGAGGGTGGTGAACTCCGTCTGGTCACCGATCACGACGACCTCTGGTCGTGGTACGAGGATCACGCGGGGCGACATGCCGACCGCTTCGAGCGCGAGGTGTTCGAGCGTCCGGAATCCGCGGGTGAAGGTGAAGTGGTGGGGACGAATTTCGAACGGAAGTTCCGTCGCGAGGGACGTCCTTTCCACGCCATGACCCTGCGGCGACGTTGAGTCGCCCCCATGGGTGCCACGCCATCGAGCGTGCCGCTACGCTGCTCCGATGACTTCGCTCACCGATCTCGATCTTCTGGCTCGACTCGTGGCCTTCGACACCACCAGCGCCACGCGGAATCCGACTCGGCCGCTGGGGGATTTCGTGTGCGAGTACCTCGAGCATCCCGGAATCCGCGTCGAGCGATTCGACTGCGGTGACGGTCAGGAGAATCTCTGGTTCGAGACGGGGCCCGAGGGGACCGGCGACGGGGCTGGACTCCTCCTGTGCGGGCACGTCGACGTGGTGCCGGCGACGGAGCCCGAGTGGACCGGTGACCCCTTCACGCTCCGGGTCGAAGGCGACCGGGCGATCGGTCGGGGCGCGTGCGACATGAAGGCGTTCGACGCGATCGCGATCAACGTCCTTCGGGCCGCCGCCGCGGCGGGGGGGCTCGAGGCGCCGTTGGCGGTGCTGCTGACCTGCAACGAGGAGATCGGCACGGTCGGCGCCGGCCGTTTCGCCGAGCAGTGGGGGGAACGACCGATCCCGCATCGCACCATCGTCGGCGAGCCGACGTCGGAGCGGGCGGTGCAGGGGCACAAGGGACACTTGTCGCTGTCGATCGAAGTGGGAGGGCGTGGCTGCCACACCGGATTCCCCGATCAGGGGGTGAACGCGGTCGAGCGTGCCATCCCGGTGCTTCAAGCCCTGCGTGATCTCCGAGAAGAGATGGTCGGGGAGCGGACGCCGTCGAGCGTGCTCTTCGCGGAGACACCGTTTCCCGTGCTGACCATGGCGACGATCGACGCCGGCTCCGCGATCAACGTGATGCCCGATCGCTGCACCCTCCGGGTCGGGGCGAGACTCCTCCCCGGGCAGACCGGGGCGACGTTCCTGTCCCGGCTCGCGACCGCGATCGAGGCGGCGGGCGTGGCGGTGGAGGTGCGGGAGGGATTTCAGCATCCGGTTCCCGCCGGAGAGATGCCGCTCGCGGAGGACGCATGCCTGATCACCGCGACCAACGACACGCCGTCCTACGCGATCGATCCGTCAAGTCCGTTCCTCGCGGAAGTACGGTCGATCTCGGACGACGTCGACGGACGCGGCGTCAACTTCGGAACGGACGCGGGTCGTCTCGTGCCGCTCGGATGTCGGAGCGTGATCTGGGGCCCCGGCGACATCTCGGTGGCGCATCGCCCTGACGAGTGGATCTCGGTCGAGGAGATGACGCGGTACCGGGGTCGCCTGGAACGTCTCGTTCGTTGAATCGACGGGAAGGGCCGGGAGGCTCACTCCCCGACCATCTCCTCGCCACCTTCGCCCGGCACGGTGGATTCGTCGTTGGTCAGGACGTAGCCGACCAGCGCGAGGAGCATCAGCACGATCGCGATGATGCCCGTCTTCTTGGACTTGCCCTGTCGTCGTTCGGCGCGTCGGACGGCGAGTGATCTGCGTTCGGTGTGCATGGTTGTTCCGTTCGGTGAATGGGGGTTCTAGGGTAGCGAAGGATCCGCGCCCGGTGGTGCCGGTGCGTCATGAGGTCGGTGGGGCCGTGGATTCGCGATCTCGATGAGGTTGCCGTCCGGATCCCGGAAATGGACCGATCGGATCGGACCGGTTGCCCCGTGGCGATCGACCGGCCCCTGCGCGATCTGGAGTCCGTATCGCTTGAGGTGGAGAACCCACT
>JAACEA010000358.1 GCA_009936695.1 Planctomycetia bacterium | reverse complement strand
GGTCAGGTCGTTCGGGTTCATCACCGCCAAGCCGATCCTCTACGTCGCAAACGTCGACGAAGATCACGCCGATGGTTCCGGTCCGCTCGTCGATGCGGTCCGCAAGTACGCCGAGGAGAACGGCGGTGGCGTGGTGGTGGTCTGCGCCAAGATCGAAAGCGAACTCGCCGAACTCGAGGACGAGGACAAGCTCGAGATGCTCCAGTCGCTCGGCATGGAGGAGCCCGCCCTCGCAGTGGTCGCACGCGGCTCGTACGACCTGCTCGGCCTCCAGAGTTACTTCACCGCCGGCCCGAAGGAGATCCGGGCCTGGACCATCCGCACCGGCGACACCGCCCCCAAGGCCGCCGGCGTGATCCACGGCGACTTCGAGCGCGGCTTCATCCGGGCCGAGTGCTACCTCGTCGACGACCTCGTCCAGCACAAGAACGAGAAGTCCATTCGCGAGGCCGGGAAGCTCCGGAGCGAAGGCAAGGACTACGTGATGCAGGACGGCGACGTGGTGAACTTCCTGTTCAACGTGTAGGAGGGCCGGCCGAAGGCGTCGCCCCGGGTTCGTCGACCGGAAGGTAGCCTGCGAGCATGTCCACGACCGCCTCCCACCGCGAGGAACACTGGAACGCCATCACCCACGGCGTCGGCTGCCTCGCTGCGCTGGCCGCGATGCCGGTGCTTCTGGTCCTGGCGGCGGAGCGAGGCGACACCACCGCCCTCGTCGGCTGCACCGTCTTCGGACTTTCGATGGTGCTGGCCCTGGCCGCATCGACCATCTATCACGCCAGTCGCGATCCCGAACGCCGGCGTCGCCTGCGAATCCTGGACCACGCCTCGATCTACGTGCTCATCGCCGGGAGTTACACGCCGATCTGTCTCACCGGGCTGCGTGGCCCCTGGGGGGACGGACTGCTGATCGCGGTCTGGACGATGGCGTTGGTGGGCGTGCTGCTCAAGATCCGGTTCACCGGCCGCTTCGAGATCCTCTCCACCACGATCTATCTTCTCATGGGGTGGGTGTGCCTGGTCGCCGCGGTCCCGATGTTCGAACGCCTTGGCACCGCCAGCCTGATCTCGCTGCTGGCCGCGGGCCTCGCGTTCACCGCGGGTGTCGGGTTCTACCTGCAGGATCACCGCCGCGGCTTCCACGTCGTCTGGCACGTGTTCGTGATGACCGGCTGCGCCGGACTCTATGCGGCGGTATTCGCGGAGGTCGGCCGGCTCGGGCCGATGAACTGACGTGGACGCCGATCCCCGCATCTCACGAATCCGCGCCGCGGCGATCTTGATCATCGCGACGGCGATCGGGATCTCGTTCGTCGGGATCGGCATCCAGCACTTCCGGAAACCGGAGCCGTTCGAGGCGATCGTGCCGGCGTATCTCGGTTGGCCGCGGTTCTGGAACTTCACGAGCGGCGGCCTCGAGATCCTCCTCGGCCTGGGCCTGATCGTCCCCGTCGCCCGGCGTTGGTCCGCCCGACTGCTGATCCTGCTGGTGCTCGCGATGTCGCTGGCCAACCTCAACATGTGGATGAACGATCTTCCATTCGACGGCACCCGCCTGTCCACCGCCGGACACGTGGTGCGGTGGATCATCCAGGCCGTGCTGCTCATGGTCCTCGTGCTGCTCGGGAGACCGTGGAAACGCGAAGCAGGTCACCGCGGGAACGGATAGCCTTCGCGTTCGACCCACGAATCCGAGGCCGCCTCCCCGAGACCACACCGGAGTTTGAACGTTGAAGAAGATCCTTGCCGTCCGTGATGAACAAGCGGCCTCGATCCTCGCGATCCTCAAGCAGGTCGCCACGGACGACGGTCGGTTTCCCTTGCACGAGATCCACCTCGAGACGTTCCACGCACTCGCGACGCATCTCTTCGAAACCACCTTCGACCCCGATGCCCCGACGGTTCCGATCTCCCGGGCCGGCGAAATCGTCGGCGATGATCACGAACTCGCCCTGGAGGTGATGAACATGGCGGGGATCCTCCCGTTTGTGGAAGAAGATCACGAACAGGAACGGATCGACGCCGTCGGCAGGCTCGGCGACGCGCTCGGAATCGATCGAAAGTTCACGAAGCGGCTTCACCAGTTGAGCCACGAAGCCGTCACCGGCATGGCGATCTGTCTCTATCGACCTCTTTCCCTCGAGGTCGGGGCACCGCTTTGGAAGGGCACCATCAAGCTGGCGGAGAGCGCCCTCCACGTCGATGGGGACCGGGAGACGCTCGCCCGGTACGAGCGTTTCCGCGAACTCCCGCAAGGGACGTTCGGCGAGACGCTCATCCGCTACTACGACGACAACGATTTCCCGCTCCCCGGGACCCCCGGCGCCTTCTTCTCCAATTCGCTCACCATCCACGACATGCACCATGTCCTGGCGGGATACCCGACGTCCCCCCTGGGGGAGACCTGCGTGGTCGCCTTCGACAGCGGGATGATGGACCTCGACATGGGAAAGGCGTTGATCGGTTACATCGCGCAGTTCCAGATCGGCCTTCAGTTCGACAAGGGACTGCGGTCCTGGAAGAACCAGTTCAAGCCCGAGATCGTGCTGCGTGCCTTCGAACGCGGGGCGAAGGCGTCCGTGAACTACCTCCAGCTCGACTTCGACTTCGAACCACACCTGGAACGGCCGCTCGCGGATGTCCGCCGTGACTTCGGAGTCGATCCCGAGGGTGCGATCATCGCGACGTCGGAGGATCAGTGGTGCGGCCAGGTCGGCGTCGTCGGACAGCGGAACAGTCCCGATCTGATCGAGCGGAAGAAGTCGATCCTCGAACGACTGCTCGCAGGAAAGAACACCAAGGACTGAATGTCCGTTCGGATCGAACGCCGATCATCGCGGATCCTCTCGGATCATCTCGGGTCATCGCCGAAACACGGATTGAAATTTCCATGTTTCACGCCGCGAACGGCGCTCGACGCCGGAGAAAGTTTCCGCTGCGTGAATGCTCGCGACTTCGGTTCATATTCTCCCGAATCCAAGACCACACGCTTGTTTCAATCCCGGGTTTCGTGTCTGGTAGGTAACGGAAGCGCACCCGCGGGTGGGGCGCATCCGTTCCCAAACCAAGGAGTTCGAAGAATGAAGATGTGGCAAGTTTTGTGCGCGGTGGCCATCGCCTCCCCCGCGATGGGTGACCTCGTGGTGAACGGCGGCTTCGAAGCCGGCACCGGCGAAGACGCCGATGGATGGAACCAGTTGGAGATCTTCGGCGGGTCCGCCTTGGCGTTCACGGATCGCGTCTCCGCCAACGGCACCACGACCGTATACGAGGGCAATGAGTTCATGTACCTCGGCGTGTTCGGCGCCCCGGACTTCGGCCCCGTGTCCGAGATCCAGCAGCAGACCGCTGCCGGCTCGCTCATCGGAGGCGAGACCTACGACTTCTCCTTCGCCGGCGTCGGCGTCCCGGGTCCCGGCTCGGTCGCCTTCTACGAAGTGCTCTGGTTCGACGGCGACGGGAGCAGCGGAGGCGGCGTCCAGGGCAGTGCCACCGGACTCCAGGTCTGGAACTACACCGACAGCTGGAGCCTCTTCGGCATGGACGGGCTCGTCGCCCCGGATTCGGCGGACTCCGTCCTCATCCAGATTCGACTCGTGACCGGCGCGTTCGAAGGCGCCGAGGGTTGGGCCGGCATCGACGCCGTGTCCATGGCCCAGATCCCCGCACCCGGCGCCCTGGCGCTGCTCGGCATCGCGGGACTCGGCGCTCGGCGTCGACGCTCGAACTGACTCGAGTCGATCATCACGATCCCAACGACGGCCGCCGACCCTGCAAAGGGTCGGCGGCCGATTTCATCCCGCGATCGCTGTCACGACGACTTCGCATCGTCGATCGAGTTCGACGGTCACCCCTTCGCCGTCGCGACTGAAGACCGATCCCGTGATCTTTGCGGCGAGCCCGTACCTTGCAATGGCTACAACAGCCGGAAATTTCCCGCCGCGTGGCGATTTTTCGCCGTCGACCTTCGCTCCACCTGACTTCCGGGGAACACCTGCTAGATTCAATCGAATGAGGAGCAACCGTCCCACGAACGGACGCCATGCCTTCTCCATCAGAACCAGGGGTGATCAATGAACTCGAAGACGCTTTCCAACCGCAACCATCTCCTCGCGGCCACCGCGATCACCGGACTCATCGGCGCCTCGGCCGCGGCCGACACCATCACGGTCTGCCTGGACGGGTCGTGCGACTTCACCGATCCCGCCGCGGCCGCCGCCGTCGCGACCTCCGGCGACGTGATCGAGATCGCGGCCGGAACCTACCTGCTGGACGAGCCGGTCATCATGTACGGACCGGGCTTCGAGATCCGCGGCGCCGTGGACGACCAGGGACGGCCCGCGACGATTCTCGACGGCCAGGGCGCCGGACAGGTCCTCGCCATCATCCTGGCGGTCGGCGAGACCGCGCGGGTGGAGAACACCGTGATCACCAACGGGTTCGCCGAATACGGCGGCGGCCTGTGGGTCAGGCATTCCCTGGTGGATCTCGAGAACTGCGTGATCAGCGGAGACCACGCCGAGTTTCAGGGCGGTGGCATGTTCCTCAACACCCTCCCTTTCCTGCCCATCACCTTCGATTCGTGCGAGATCTCTGGGAACACCGCGTCGCATCCGAAGTTCGACGCTGGCTATGGCGGCGCCGGCTGGCTCGGGGAGGGCCTCGTGAGGCTCATCGACACCGAGGTCAGCGGCAATTCGGCGGAACACAGTGGGGGCGGCTTCGGCATGAGCACCGAGGGCGAGATCATGCTCGACGGCAGTCGCATCTGCGGCAATGACGCCTCGGACGTACCGGGCACGTCACAGGTTTTCGGCGGCACGATCACCATGGTCATGGGATGCATCGACGAGTCCTGCGAATGCACCTTCGACGGGATCGACGCAGACCTCAACGGCGACGGCGCCGTGAACGGTGCGGACCTCGGACTCCTGCTCGCGAACTGGGGGCAGCCGGGCCTCGGCGACCTGAACGGCGACGACACCGTCGGCGGTGCGGACCTCGGCCTGATGCTCGCCGCCTGGTCCGAGTGAACGTCGATCCACTCCAGGAATGAAGCGGCGGTCGCACTCGTGCGACCGTTGTTTCTTCATGAGTGGACCCGTGTCGGGCGGTCCCGCGTGGAGGCATCCGACGGTCGACCCGACCGCGTCACGCCAGAATCAACAGGGCCAACCACGGGCAGATGAAGAAGACGAGCGTCAGGGCCTTCCAGATCCCCAGATAGGCGTAGGCGGCGACGTCGACCGTGACCGAGGACACGCCGAAGATCCTGGCGTGGATCGCGTGGGCCCTCGAGCGGAAGAACATCCAGCCGAACGTCGTCGCCATCATGAGGCCGGCGTTGAGGATGCTCCCCCACATGAAGAAACGCGTGCAGGTGTCCAGGTCGAACTGATCCATGGGTTTCCTTCCAAGTTGAGTCGACGTGTGTGGCCGAAGCGTGTTCCGGCCGTCACCTCGTAGGATGATCGGCTCATGGACCTCCGAATCTCCATCGTCGGATGCAGCGGCGCGGGCAAGAGCACCCTTGCTCGACGACTCGCCGGCACGTGCGGGATTCCGACCCTCGAACTCGACGCCGTGCACCATCAGCCGAACTGGACCCCGCTCCCCGAAGCGGCATTCCGCGATCGTGTCCGGGAGTTCATGAAGATCCACGAGTCCTGGGTGATCGATGGCAACTACCGGGCGGTCCTCGATGAGGTCTGGAGCGACGCGACGCACGTGGTCTGGTTGCATCCGCCGCGCTGGCTCGCGACATGGCGGGTCGGTCGCCGATCGCTTCGACGCGCTTTCGGACGGACCCGCCTGTGGAACGGCAACCGGGAACGGGTCCGCGATCTCTTCAGCCTCGATCGGGAACGATCCATGGTCGTCTGGACATGGCAGACCCACCCGGAGCGGGCGAGACGGTACGCCCGGCGGTTCGAAGACCCGACCTGGCACCGGCTTGAGCGCCGACGGGTGACCCATGTCTCGGAGATCGATGTCCTGCTCGAGGCGCTGCAGACCGCCATCGACCAGCCGCCGGAGATCGCATCATGACGCTCCCGCCTCGAACGATCTCGCACGCCCGGACCACCCCGGTCGGTTCCCGATGTTTCACCACCACGATGTTCGGGATCGGGCTCGCGATTCTCGGTGTCGTGGCCTTTGCCGCCACCGCCATCGGGCCGATCGAGAACACCGGTCACGCCGAGGGGCCGCCCCTGCCCACCGCCACGGATGCCGTGGACGGGCCTGCGCCGGACGCCACCGCAGACGACGACGAAGGCCCCCGAGC
>JAACEA010000039.1 GCA_009936695.1 Planctomycetia bacterium | reverse complement strand
GGTTTATTCGGTTTGCTGAGTGAGCACAAACCAAACGCCACTCGGATTTGAATCATTGTAATAATTCGTGGCTTTCAGGCCCAGCCGGTATTGAGATGTGCTGCCATCGTCCTCCTTGTATTGCACGAAAAAATTGTACGTTGTGCCCTCGACGACCACGAGGGCCGAGAAGCTGAACCGTCGGCCGCCCTTCACGGTGGCCGCCGTCCGGTAGATGCCGACCGTGGTCGACTCGAGGGATCCATTGTCGTCGAGTGCTTCAGCCATGTGCTGCTTCCTCACGGATCGAACCGTGACTGGAACCTGTTCCTTCGATCAGAACTTGAGACCGCCCTCCCGGGCGGCATCCGCGAACGCCTTGACCCGGCCGTGGTACCGGAAGCCGTTGCGGTCGAAGACCACTTGTGAGATGCCGGCATCCTTCGCCTTGGAGGCGAGCAGGGCCCCGACCTTGGACGCGGCGTCGACGTTGCCGCCGCCCGCGTCGGCACCCTTGTCGCGCGAACTCGCGGCGACGAGGGTCCGACCGGTGAGGTCGTCGATGACCTGACCGTACATGTGCTTGGCCGAGCGGAAGATCGAGAGCCGCGGTCGGTCGGGCATGCCCATGACCTTCTTGCGGATCCCCGTCTTTCGACGGCTTCGGCAGACGCTCTTGTGCTTGTTCTTGTCCATCGTGGAATCCTCTGGCCTGCGGCCGGTGGCCCGGGCCGATCATCTGTGTCAGTTGCCGAACGCCTTGCCCTGCTTCCGGGTGATCTCCTCACCCGCGTATCGAATTCCCTTGCCGTTGTACGGCTCGGGCTTCCGCTGCATCCGGACGGAGGAGGCGAAGTTGCCCACCGCCTGCTTGTCCGGCCCGTTGATCGTGATGTTCTGGCCCTTGGCCTCGACGTTCACGCCGGTCGGGATCTTCATCTCGATGACGTTGGCGAAGCCGATGCTGAGGGCGAGGTTCTGCCCCTTCACCTGGGCCTGCCAACCGACGCCGACGATGTCGAGCTTCTTCTCGTAACCCTTCGTGACGCCCTCGATCATGTTGGCGATCAGCGACCGGGTCAGACCCCAGTAGGCCTTGATCTGCTTGTCGGCCTTGCGGGCCTCGTCCACCGTCACGTGGATCGCCTTGGCGTCCGCATCGTGGGCGACCTGGACCTCGGGACGATGCGTGATCACGAGGGTCCCCTTCGGGCCCTTCACGGTCACGTTGCGATTCCCGTCGAGCGAGAACTCGACTCCGGCGGGAACTGGAATGGCCTTCTTACCTACGAGAGACATGGTCTGGTCCCTTTCGGGTCGATGCCCGAATTCGGTGAATGCTCAGATCGACGCACCAGCGGTCAGACGACCGTGGCGACGATCTCTCCTCCGACCTTTTCGGCTCTGCACCGACGGTCGCTCATCACGCCACTACTGGTCGACACGATGCAGATGCCGAGGCCCTGCAGCGGTCGGGGAAGGTCGTTCACGCCGCGATACACGCGACGTCCGCACTTGCTCTCACGATCGATGCGGTTGATGACCTGCTCGCCTCGGGGGCCGTACTTGAGCTTCACGCGGATGAGGCCCTGACGGCCGTCCTCCACGAGCTCGAAGCCCTCGATGTAGCCCTCCTCCTGAAGGACGGCCACCACGCCGCGGTTGAGCTTGTTGCTCACCGCGTGGACGGTCTTGTCACGATTGCGGACCGCGTTTCGGATCCGAGTGAGCAAATCGGCGGTGAGATCGTTGATCGCCATCGCGTCTCCTGGACTGCGCCCTCTCGGGCGTCTTCAGCGAGCCCTGTGGCTCGAGGACTGGGTCGGGTTCACCAACTGGCCTTACGCATTCCGGGGATCATTCCCTGGAGTGCGAGTTCACGAAGCATGATCCGACTGACTCGGAACTTGCGGTAGACACCTCGCTTGCGACCGGTGATCTCGCACCGGACCTGCTTGCGAGTCGAGAACTTCGGTTCCCGCTTCATCTTGGCGAATGTTCGTTTACTGGCCATTCGTACGTTCCTGACGTTGAGTGGTCTTCCGGGAGGCCGCGACGAGCGACACCGGTCGATTGGTTCGAAGGGATCAGCGGCGGCCGCCGTCACCCTCCTTCTCGAAGGGGAAACCGAGTTCGGCGAGCATGAACCGGCTCATCGCCGGGTTGCTCCGCTCGAACACGAGGTTGATGTTCATGCCGTGGGTCTGGTTGATGTTCGCCATGTTGATCTCGGGCCAGACCGCCTGCTCGGTGAGACCGAACGAGTAGCTGCCACCCGGATCGAAGGACGTCGCCTTCACCCCTCGGAAGTCCTTGATTCGGGGCATGGCGAGGTTCACGAGCCGGTCGAGGAAGCTCCACATCCGCTCGCGTCGGACCGTCACCATGAAGGCCGAGGGAGCGCCTTCCCGAACCTTGAAGTTCGAGACGGAGACCTTCGCCTTGACCATCACCGGACGCTGGCCGGTGATCGTGGTGAGGGTGCCGATGACGGCGTCCCGGTAGTCGGGCTTGAGCTTCTGGTTCTCGAGCTGCTTGCCGACCCCGACGTTGACGATGATCTTCGACAGCTTGGGGAGCTGATGAGGATTCTTCAGACCGAACTCCTTGAGGAGCTTGGGTCCGATCTCGTCCCGATACAGGGCCTGCAGTCTGGGAGTTTGCTTCTGGGCGACCATGACTCTGGTTCCTTCCGATCGACGCTGGTCGATCCTCGTCCCGGTGCCCGCGGCACCGGCGTTTCAACGGGCCTCAGCCCTTCCTGGGTCCTCGCAGGACGTGGAGTTCCTTGCCGCCTCGAACCGCGACTCGGACCTTGCTTCCGTCGGCCTTGGTCTCGAACCGAACCCGGCTCGGGCGACCGTCGACCACGGGGCTGACGTTGGAGATGTGAATGGGCATCTCCTGCTCGATCACCCCGCCCTGCGGACGCTGCTGCGTGGGCTTGAGGTTCCGCTTGCGGACGTTGATTCCCGAGACCACGACACGGTCCCCTTCGATGTCGATCGAGAGGATTTCGCCGACCTGTCCCTTGTTGTTGCCGGAGGTGACCATCACCTGGTCACCGCGCTTCACGTGACGTGCCATGTTCAGACGACCTCCGAGGCGAGGGAAACGATCTTCATGTAGTTCTTCTCTCGAAGCTCGCGAGCCACGGCACCGAAGATGCGGGTCCCCTTGGGGTTCCCCTCCGGGTCCACGATCACGCACGCGTTCGAGTCGAAGCGGACGTAGCTGCCGTCGGCTCGTCGGCTGGGGTACTTGGTGCGGACGATGACCGCCTGCACCTTGTCGCCCGCCTTGATGTCCGCATTCGGCAGCGCCTTCTTGACGGTGCAGATGATGCGATCGCCGACGCCGACGCTCACACGGGTGAACCGGCCACGGGCCGTCGAGACGCCCTTGGTACCGATCACCATGGCGACCTTGGCACCGCTGTTGTCGGCGACGTCGAGTCTGGATTCCTTCTGAATCATCGCTGGGGATCCGCTTCGGTGTTCCGAGCCGCTGGCAATCGCGACCCGGTGGTTTCAGTTCGATCCGCGGAGCTCACTCGGAGCCCACGGCCTTTTCGACGACCCGGGTGAGGACCCAGGACTTGGTCTTGGAGATCGGTCGGCACTCGGCCACCTCGACGCGATCGCCGTTGTGGCTCTCGTTCTTGGCGTCGTGGACCTGGAGGACGGTGCGCCGCCGGATGTACTTGCCGTACTTCGGATGCTTCACGGAATAGTTGATGACGACCTTCCGGGTCATGTCCCGGGCGTCGCTCTCGACGATTCCGATCCTGCGGGGCGCCTTCTCCGGCACGTTGATTTCACTGAGGTGGCTCATGGTCGTTTCCGCGTCCGGAGGAGTCCGGACATTGGTGTCTTGCTCGAAAGGGGGATCAGGCGGAGGCCGCCGCGCCCTCTCGGGCCTTCTGCTCCGTCATCAGACGGGCGATGTCCTTCTTGATCTTCGAGAACTGCGAGACGTCCTCGATCTTCTCGGTGACCGCCTGGTTCCGGAGCTCGAAGTGGCGGCGACGCAGTCGGTCGATCTCCACCGTGAGTTCCTCGTCGTTCAGTTTTCTGACTTCCTTGGGGGTCATCGCTGGGTTCCTGATGCTTCCGCGATCCGATGAGGATCGCAATCGATTCGAGTCGGCGACGGTGCGTCGCCTCGGGGGTCAAACGGCCAGTCGTCGGCCGACGAGTCGGCAGCGGACGGGCATCTTCTGGGCGATACGGGCGAAGGCCTGCTTGGCCATCGGTTCCGGGACGCCGGCGATCTCGTAGAGGATCGTGCCGGGCTTGATGCGGGCGGCCCAGTACTCGGCCTCCGCCTTTCCCTTGCCCATTCGAGTCTCGAGGGGCTTCTTCGACACCGGCTTGTCCGGGAACACGCGGATGTAGATCTTTCCCTGACGTCGGAGGAAGTGCTGCGCCGCGATCCGGCCGGCCTCGATCTGACGCGCGGTGAGCCAGTGGGCTTCGAGCGACTGGAGACCGAAGTCCCCGAACGCGACGTAGTTGCCGCGGGTCGCGTTGCCGCGAAGCTTTCCTCGCTGCTGCTTCCTGAACTTGGTTCTCTTGGGCAACATCGGCATGACGATTCACTCCTGCGGGCCTCGTGGCCCTCGCTGTTCCTGACTTCAGACGCTCAACGACGACCACGGGCCCGGGCACGACCGCCGGCGGCGGACGTCTGGACGCTGTTGTCGTCCTCGTGATCACCGAACATCCCCTTGTAGACCCACACCTTGACACCGATGATGCCGTAGGTGGTGCGGCTCTCGGCGAGGGCGTAGTCCACGTTCGCCTGCAGGGTCGAAAGCGGGATCGAACCGAGACGGGTGTCGAAGCGACGACTCATCTCGGCGCCGCCCAGACGACCGGCGACCTGGATCCGGATCCCCTTCGCACCGTTCTGCATCGCCGACTCGCATCGCTGCTTGAGGGCTCGGCGGAAGTTCGAACGCTTCTTCATCTGCTCGGAAACGGTCTCCGCGATGAGGGTCGCGTCGATCTCGGGGTTCTTGATCTCGATGATCTTGATCACGACCTTCCGACCGGTGAGGGCCTGGAGGTCGCGGGTGAGACTCTCGACCTCGCTGCCCTTCTGCCCGACGACCTGTCCGGGACGCGCGGTCCGGATGATCACGGTCAGCTCTTCTCGGGTGCGCTCGAGGAAGATGTCGGACACCGCCGCGAAGGGCGGGGTCCGGTTGAGTCGCTTGTCGACGAACTTCCGGATTCGATAGTCCTCGACGAGAAGCTCGCCGAAGAGCGCCTTGGGCGCGAACCACCTGGACTTGTGGGTCTCGGTGATTCCAACGCGGAATCCGAATGGATGTGTTTTCTGTCCCATGTCGTTCTCGGGTCCGGGCGACGCCCGGCAGGATTCGGTCGGTGTGAACTCTGGAAACGAAATCAGCCGGCGGGCGCCTCGGCCACCTCGAGGTGGAGATGACTGGTGCGCTTGTTGATCGGATGGGCCCGGCCGCGATCCTTCGGCTGGAACCGCTTGATGGTCGGACCTTCGTCGACCCAGGAGCGACTCACCACGAGGTTCGCGACGTCGGCGTCGGACTCCTCGGCGTTGGCGATGGCGCTCTTGAGCACGGCCTTGAGGTACCACGCACCGCGTCGCTTGCTGAACTCCAGCGACGTGAGGGCCTGATCCACGGGAAGACCGCGGACCATGTCGGCGATCAGCCGGGCCTTTCTCGGGGCGATGCGGGCGAAGCGATGTGAGGCGATGTATGCCATGACTGGATCCTGTCAAGTTCGCTGATGGATCAGCGGGACTTGATGCCTTCCTTCTTGTTCGTATGCCCGCGGAAGAGCCGGGTCGGACTGAATTCGCCGAGCTTGTGGCCCACCATGTCCTCGGTGCAGAAGACTTCGGTGAACGCACGACCGTTGTGGACCTCGAAGGTCACGCCGATGAATTCGGGAACGACGGTGCAGTCCCGCGCCCAGGTGCGAATCGGGCGGCGGTTGCCGCTTTCGCCCTGCTTCTCCACCTTGCGGTAGAGCTTCTCGTCGACGTAGGGACCCTTTTTGAGCGACCTGGACATGTTTGCTTCCGGAGTCGTGTGCCGCCGCGGCGGCATGGGAGATCGAACGAACGGAGGTGAACCGAACGGAACCGAGCGTCGGTTCCGGTCAGACCTTGAGCTGGCCGTAACGACGCGACTTGCGTCGTCGGAGGATGCGGGCGTCGCTGGACTTGCCGCGAACACGGGTGCGACCGCCCTTGGACTGGGTGCCGGCGGCGTTGGACGGCTCCTGGCCGCCCTTCGACTTGCCGTCACCACCACCATGCGGGTGACAGTGATGGCTCATCGCCACGCCACGGGTGCGGGGTCGCTTGCCGAGCCAGCGAGCACGACCGGCCTTCCCGAGCACGACATTGCCGTGGTCAGGGTTGCCGAGGGCGCCGACGGTGGCCCGACAGTCGACGGAGACCTGCCGGATCTCACCGGAAGGCATCACGAGGGTCGCCCAGCGACCTTCCTTGTTGGTGAGCCTGGCACCGACGCCCGCGGAACGGCAGAGCTTGCCGCCACCACCGGGCTGCATCTCGAGGCAGTGCACCGAGAGGCCGGTCGGAATGTGCTTCAGGGGCATGCAGTTGCCGGGCGAAGGTTCGACCGGATTTGCGCTGGACAGCAGCACCGCACCGTCGGTCACGTCGCGCGGGGCGAGGATGTATCGGAGGGTGCCGTCCTCGTAGCGGAGCAGGGCGATGTGGCAGGAGCGGTTGGGGTCGTATTCGATCCCGATCACCGTCGCCGGCATGTCGTCCTTGCGACGCTTGAAGTCGATCTTGCGATAGCGACGCTTGTGACCGCCGCCACGGCCGAGGACCGTGATCTTGCCCTGGTTGTTCCGGGCCCCGGTCTTGTGAAGCGGCGCGAGAAGCGACTTCTCGGGCGTCTTCTTGGTCACCTCGACGTGGAGGTTGACCGACGCGTTGCGTCGTCCGGGGGTCGTCGGCTTGTAGACTCGAATGGCCATGGTGTAGATCCGTGTGCTGGTCGGCATCGGCCCGGAAGGGTCGCCGAACCCGGTCAGATGAGTTCGATCCGATCCTCGGAATGGAGCTTGACGATCGCCCGCTTCACCGCGGCGGAG
>JAACEA010000038.1 GCA_009936695.1 Planctomycetia bacterium | reverse complement strand
GGCTTCTGCCCCTGAACGAAGCCGACCTCGGCGCCCCGCCGGGGCGGACCTTCCTTCACGCGACCGCGTGGCGCTGCCGACGCATCCGCGTGGAGGAACGTGACGCCGATCACGGACATCATGACCCGGAGAACGCGAACCGGTCCTTGACACGACGTCCCGCCGCCTCCCCGCGGGAAATCGCCGGTCCGACCCCGTCCGACCGGATCGTCGCCATGCCCAGAAGGTCGTTCGAACCGATATCGTGCCGCTCTCCACATCGTGTGATGTGGGACGTCAATCAGGGGCTGCAGCATGAACGTCGGCATCAACGGATTCGGAAGAATCGGACGACTCGCGGTCCGCGCGATGCGGGAGCATCCGGAACTCCGACTCACACACGTCAACGAGATCAAGGGCGGCCTGGAATGCGCCGCACACCTGCTCGACTTCGACACGGTGCATGGTCGTTATCCGGGAGAGGTCGGCATCGAGCAGGGAACGCTGCGGGTCGACGACCACCGTGCGACCTTCTCGGAGCACGAGCATCCCGCGAACGTCCCGTGGGCCGACGCGGACGTGGACATCGTGCTCGAGTGCAGCGGCCGCTCGCGGACCACCGAGACCCTCGAACCCCACCTCGCCGCCGGCGCCCGCCGCGTCGTCGTCGCGGCGCCCGTGAAGGATGGTGTTCCGAACATCGTGATGGGATGCAACGAGGACGCCTACGACCCGGCCGAGGACCGGATCGTCACCGCCGCTTCCTGCACCACCAACTGCCTGGCACCGGTGGTCAAGGTCATTCACGAGCAGTTCGGGATCGAACACGGCGCGATCACGACCATTCACGACGTCACCAACACCCAGGTCGTCGTCGATGCGCCGCACCGCGACCTTCGCCGGGCGCGAAGCGCTCTGAACGCCCTGATTCCCACCAGCACGGGGTCCGCGACGGCGATCACCATGATCTATCCGGAGCTCGCCGGCCGGCTGGACGGGATCGCGGTCAGAGTCCCTCTCCTCAACGCGTCCCTCGTCGACGCGGTCTTCACCTGCGGGAAGCCCGTGACGGTGGAATCGGTCAACGACGCGTTGCGTGACGCCAGCGAGGGGGACCTCGAGGGCATTCTCGGATTCGAGACCCGTCCGCTCGTCTCGACGGACTTCGTGAACGATCCGCGGTCGGGAATCATCGACGCCCCGAGCACGATGGTGGTCGGCGACCGGATGGTCAAGATCCTCGCGTGGTACGACAACGAGTACGGATACGCCTTCCGCCTGGTCGATCTGGCCGCCCGGATCGCGTCCCAGATGAATCGGGCCGAGGGATGAACCTGCGAGGCTACGCACTGGTCACGATCGCCTACTGGGCGCTGACGATCACCGACGGTGCGATGCGGATGCTCGTGCTCCTTCACTTCCACGAGCTGGGTTACGGTCCGGTGACCCTCGGCTTCCTCTTCGTCGGCTACGAGGCGTGCGGCATCGCGACGAATCTCCTGGGGGGCCGGCTCGGTCGGCGATACGGTCTCGAACGAACCCTGCATCTCGGCCTCTGGCTGCAGGTCGCCGCGCTCCTCGCACTCTCCATGACCGAACCGACCTGGACGGAGGCGGTCTCCATCGCCTGGGTCATGGGTTGCCAGGCACTCTCCGGCGTCGCCAAGGACCTCACGAAGATGAGTTCCAAGAGCGCGGTGAAACTGATCGTGAAGGAGAATCGGGACGGAAGCCATCGATCCGTCCTGCTCCGCCTCGTCGCGCTGCTCACGGGCTCGAAGAACGCGCTCAAGGGCGCCGGCTTCTTCGTCGGCGGTGCGCTGCTGGCCTCGATCGGGTTCGGCCCGGCCCTGCTCGCGCTGGCCGGCATGCTCGCGGCCGCATCCATCGCCACCCTGCTGGGCCTGCGCACCTCGCTTCCCCCCGCGAAGACCGGCAGCAAGACGCCCTCGTCATGGTCGCGCTCCCCCGCGGTGAATCGACTCTCGGTCGCGCGGGTCTTCCTCTTCGGCGCCAGGGACCTCTGGTTCGTGGTCGGACTTCCCATCTTTCTCGCCGAGGACGCCGGATGGTCGGTGGAAGGCATCGGCGCCTTCATGGCGACCTGGGTCATCGGGTACGGCCTGGTGCAGGCGGGCGCCCCGTGGGTGCAGTCGAAACTCGTCCTGGGCGATCGGGACACCGACGAGTCGGCGCTCGCCCGCCGTTGGATGCTGATCCTGATCCTCATCACCGTGGGCATCGCCGGCGTGCTGATCTCCGGCAGCACGAGTGCCGCCGTACCCGTGGTCGTGATCGGCCTCCTGATCTTCGGGATCGCCTTCGCGGTCGAGTCGGCCCTGCATTCCTATCTCATCCTCGCCTTCGCGTCCAAGACGGATGTGGCCCAGGACGTCGGCTTCTACTACGCGGCCAACGCCACCGGGCGACTGTTCGGAACGCTGCTGTCCGGCGTCTGCTTCCTCCTCGGCGGTCTGGCCACCTGCCTGCTGGTCTCCGCGGGATTCCTCTTCGTCTCGACGCTCTTCGCCTGGCGGCTTCCCGAGGCGCGACGACCGGCGACCGACGCCTGATCCTCGAAGGCCCACCCGCGCCAGCGTCGAACATGCCGACCGTCGGACCCGGAATCAGCACGGCGTCTCGTTCTTCAACGGGCTCGATTCACGACGCGACGACACTGGAACAAGTTCCAATTCCCGAGTCGCCGACGCGGACGCCGAGTTTCATCGGACCGCGCACGATGGCGCACATGCACGGGGTGGTGATGATTCGATCGAACCCCTAGACTCAACGGACTCGCCGCCTTCGAGACGCGTCGTCGACACGTGCCTGTCGTTCGACGCCACCAGCCCCGACGCAGGACGCATGATGAATCGAAAGACCCTCCTCGCCCACCTCATCCTCCTCCTCGCGATCCTCGGGGGCACGACGTCGCTCGCCCACGCGGAACGCGGCCGCCCCGTCATCGATGATTCACTGGGGTTCAAGCGCCTGCTGAGCGACCAGGGCACGTTGCTCCGCGGCGTGAGTCTCTCGTGGGACGGTGGCGATCCGTACGGAAGCCAGAAGAAGTTCATGCCCTCGCAGGCTTCGCTCGACGCGCTCGCCCGGGACTACGGCTACAACACCGTCCACCTCTACCTCGAAGGCGACTCCTCGGGCAACACCGATCCCGTCGGGTACAACGCCGCGGACTGCGACGTCCTGGTGGACCGATGCGCGAAGGCCGGCCTCTACCTGATCATCACGATCGGATGCAACGGCGAGAACGGCGCGATCCACTCGATGGACTTCATCCAGGACTTCTGGCGGTTCTACGGTCCCCGCTACAAGGACCGGACCCACGTCATCTACGAGGCCAAGAACGAACCGGTCCACTTCACCGCCGCCCACTGGCGCCCCGAGGACTGGGACGATCAGATGACCATGTACCGGACGATCCGGCAGGCGGCCCCGGACACCATGATCCTCCTGTTCTCCTACATGGGCTTCCGGTACGAGGGCGCCGTGGCGGATGCGATTCGCAACGTGACCGCCCGCGGCGTCGACTGGAACAACGCGGCCGTCGCCTGGCACGGGTACGAGACCCGCCAGGGGATCGAGGCGTGTCTCGACCTCCTCCGGCGGACCCCCGGATTCCCCGCGACGCTCTGCACCGAGTTCTGGCCGGGAGACACGGTCCCGGATCCGAGCATCGAGGACGACGAGTCCTACAACGCCGCCTTCGAGTCGCACCACACCGGCTGGCTCCAGTTCCAGTGGCTGGCCGCCAACGACGCCGAACTGCCCGGCCTCGCCTATCGGCTGGACCGCGCCGGCGTGATCTGGACGCCCGATCATCCCGATGCACGCTGGCCGGCGAGCGGCAGTCCGGACATTCCCGAGGATGGCGCGCCGGTCGCGATCTTCGACCGAGGTCGCGGCCGCTTCGTCTCCGCCCCCGGCGGCGGCGACCTCACCGCGACGCTCGAGCGGTACGCCGGAGACGCCGACGATCGTTTCGTGCTCGAACGTGTCGGACCGGGACTCGTCGCCTTCAAGGCGAGCAACGGCGGGTACGTCTCCGCCGCCTGCAACACCGACGCCCTGACTCCGGTGGCGACCGAGGTCGGACCACGGGAGACCTTCCGCTGGATCGAACGCCCCAACGGTGACGTCGTGCTCCGATCGATCGGCGGCGGTGGGCACCTCGTCCGCAGCGTCACGCGGGAACTCGCGGGCGGACTCACCCTCGAGATCCTCGTCGCGGACGCGGACCATGCGGGCCTGGCTGAGACGAACTACGTGATCCTCGATGGCCGAACGCCACAGGTGGCACCGCCGGCTCCGACGTCGGCGACGGAGAAGACGCTCGCACCGGGCCCCTTCAACGGCCGACCCCACGCGATTCCCGGCACGATCCAGTTCGTCGATTTCGACCAGGGCGGGGAGGGTGTCGCCTACCACGACTCGGCGCCCGACAACATCGACGGCTTCCATCGACCGCGCGAGGGCGTCGACATCCAGGCGAGTTCGGAGGGCGGTTCGGTCGTCGCGTGGATCGAGAACGGTGAGTGGCTCCGTTTCACCGTCGACGTCAAGCGGGCGGGTCGATACCGACTCGACGTGCGACACGCCGGTGGCGAAGGCGTGCTGAACATCGAGTTCGGCGATCGCACGGTGACCGGCGACCTCCGCACCACGCCCACCGCCAACTGGCAGGACTGGACCGATCTCACCACGGTGGTCGACCTCGACGCGGGCGTGCAGGAGATGTACGTGCGCCTCGGCGCCGGCTACAACCTGCGCAGCGCGACGTTCACCCGGATCGACGGCTGATCGACGACCGAGCGTTTCCCCGAAGTCGATCCGGGCGATCCGACCGAACCACGATCCCCGTTCGCCTGCTGACGTTTCCCAGAGGATGGTCAGGAAACCGGGCACTGCATCACCGTCATC
>JAACEA010000357.1 GCA_009936695.1 Planctomycetia bacterium | reverse complement strand
GCGTCCGGCCACGCGGCGATGTAGCGATCGACGAGGACCAGCGCGGCATCGTGGTCCCCGCTCGCGAAGGTGCGGACGATCCGGCGTTCGAGGGCCGCGGCCTCCTCCGCATCGTCACCGTGCACGGTGTTCCCGACCAGGAACGCGGCGAGCAGCGCCACGAGAATCGCGACCGAGGGCAGGGGTCGGTCGACGGTTCGGATTCTGGACATCGGCGATCGCATCGAGTCGATGCTAGCAGCCGGATGCAGGATCACCGCGGGGTTCGGGCGGAATCGGGGGCAGGCGTCGTCGTCGTGATCACCCGCCCCCGTTCGATCCGGATCCGACCTTCCGCGAGATCCCGGATCGCGGTGGGCATCGCGACGCATTCGGCCTCGAACACCCGGGCGGCCAGCGTCGAGGTCGTGTCATCGGGGTGGACGGGGCATCGTCGCTGGAGAATGACCGCGCCGTGATCGTAGATCTCGTCGACCGCATGGACGGTGCAGCCCGTCTCGACGTCGCCCGCGGCCAGGACCGCGGCATGCACGCGGTCGCCGTACATTCCGCGACCACCGTGGTTCGGCAGGAGCGAGGGGTGGATGTTGACGACCCGGTCCTTCCAGCGCGGTTCGACCGCGAAGTGACGGAGATAGCCGCAGAGGCAGACGAGATCGACTCGAGCCGCATGCAGAACCTCGTCGACGGCCTCCGGCCCGCCGTCGGTCACGATCTCCACCGCGAGCCCTGCGGCACGGCAGCGTTCCACGCCGGCGAGCTCCTCGCGATGGGCGATCACCGTCGTGATCTCCGCGGGAATCGCATCGCGTTCGATCGCGGTCTGCAGATTCAGCACGGTCCGTCCGCCGCCGGAGATCAGGCAGCCCAGTCGAAGCCGCGGGGCTTCGGTCACGAGGGATCCCCCTGCGACGGTGGTGCATCGAAGGGAATCGCGCGGCCGGCGGCATTGACCGAGACCATCGTCAGCCGCGCTTCGGTGACCTTCACGAGATCGCCGGTCGCGTATCGCTCCGCCTCCACGAGGACTTCGACGGTCACCGAGGAGGTGCCGGTCTCGACGGTCCGGGTTCCGAAGGAGACGACGTCGCCGGTGAAGACCGGCGCGAGAAACTGCACGCGGTCCATCGAGGCGGTCACCCATCGGTGCATCCCGTGGCGACGCGCCTCGAGGTAGCCCGCCTGGTCGATGCTGCTCAGGATGACCCCGCCGAACACCGTGCCCTGATGGTTGGTGTCCGCAGGCATCATCAGCGAACGGAGCGAGGTTCGGAATCGATTCGGGTCGTCTCGGGTCATGGACGTTCATCCTCCCCGGGGCGGTCGGTGGTCGCAAATCCAAGGTCGTACCGTCGGCAGGCGTCGAGAAGGTCGATCCAGCGTCGGAGGCTCCGGATCGAGTCCGGGACGGGTTCGCCCGCGGTTCTCCACCATTCGGGTCGGAGGCCGCGAACCAGGTTGACCCGCCAGGCGATCTCGGCCGCCCAGGCCCGGGTCGTCGACTCGTCGAGCGGTCCGTCGGGAAGGTCGGGCGGGGTGGTGAGGCGTCGGAGCACGTCCGCGTCGGCCGCGAGGATTCCCAGCATCACCGCATCGGGATCGAGCCCGCCGTCGGGGAGGTGGGCGGTCCGGGCCGCGTAGTCCGCGGGATCCAGCTCGTCGACGGACCAGGCGTCCATCGCTCGGAGGCCGAGTCGAGCGATCCTGCGGACTGCGGGTTCCACCGCCGGATCCTCGGCGGCGGACCGGACGGTCGCGATCGCTTCCGAACCGGGGTCGAGGTCACCGGTGGTCACCTCGAGCGCGGCGAGAAGGATCGCGGCGCGACGTGGCGCCGCCGCCTCGGACGTCGACCAACGGCGTCGAAGATCGGCTCGGGTCGCCTCGTCGAACGAGCGATGCGCGATCATGGCGGCGGCGTGGACCGTCCCCCTCGTGTCGGCGGGGTTCGTCTCGAGGAGCGACCGGATCGTCGCTTCGTCGCGTGCGTCGAGCGGGCCGAGCGAGGCGAGTCGTCCCGCGGCGATCAGTCGTCGATCGATGAGTTCGTCCTCGTCGAGGAGGACCGCCCGGTTCACGCGCCGAACCGCCTCCGGGTCCTGGAGGGCGAGGGCGAGTCGGGCCGCGTCGTCGCCCGCGGCGGACCGCGATTCGAGCGTCGTGCGGCTGCGTCGATCCGCCCGGGTCGCGAGCAGCCAGGCCGGGACGAGGGCGAGCGACTCGTCGCCGGCTGGATCGTCGTCGAGGTTCCGGGCGAGCACGGCCTGCATCGCGGTGGCGTCGTCGGTGACGGTACGTGGGGTTCTGCCGTGGAGGCCGAGCGTCAGATCGAGGGCCGCGTCGACCCGGGTGGATCTCGTCGCGTTCCGATCCCATCGCCATCGCTCGATCGCCTCGAGTCGTCCGTCCGTGGGTGATTCGAACAGCCGATCGAGGAACCGATCCGAGACACTCCACGGCGTCGAACCGGCGTCGTCGAGCACCGTCGCCAGTCCGTCGGACCATCGTTCCAGCGCACCGGGGTCCGAGGTCCACGCGGCATCGAACCAGACGAGCAAGGGGGCGGAATCACCGGCTCGGGCGGCCGCGGTCGCGAGTTCGATTCGGTCCGTTTCGAGGTCGGGACGCCACCCTCGATCGAGGAACGCGCGGCCCGCATCGGCCTGGGCGCCGGGCCCGGCGGTCCGCATCCGTTCGACGATTCCGGTGCGTCGCTCGATGTCGCTTTCTTCGGGAATCGCCGCCCAGCCGGATCTTCGAAGGTCCGGGTCCTCGGCGGTGATCGCGTCGAGGAGGGCCGATTCCCGGGCCCGGGTGGCCAGTTCCGACCGTACGACGAGCGCGACGGCGATGCCCGCGACGATCGCCACCGCGATGGTCGTGGCGTACTTCACCGGGTCGCGGGCTTCCGCGCCGACTTCGTCCTCTTCTTGGTCGTCGCCTTCTTCTTCGTGGTCTTCTTCTTCGTCGCGGTTCCGGCGGTGCTCTTCTTCTTCGTCGCGGCCTTCGCGGCGTTCACCTTCTTCGTCGAGGGCTTCTTGCGGCTTCCCGCCTTCTTCGTCTTTCCGACCGCACTCGAGGCGGTGGGATTCTTCTTCCGGCCGCCGCTCGGGGCGGCGGGGCGGTCGGCTTCAGCCTTGCGGATGGCGACGCGCTCGTGTTCGAATTCCGGAAGCACGGTCCGCAGCCACCTTCCGGTGTGACTGTGGTCCATCGTCGCGAGCTCTTCGGGGGTGCCCGTGGCCACCACCTCTCCCCCGCGATCCCCGCCCTCCGGTCCGAGATCGAGGATCAGATCGGCGCACTTGATGACTTCGAGGTTGTGCTCGATGACCACGAGGGTGTTCCCGGCGTCGGCGAGTCGCTGGAGCACGTCGAGCAGCTT
>JAACEA010000356.1 GCA_009936695.1 Planctomycetia bacterium | reverse complement strand
GACCTCCGGGGGGATGCCGTCCCAGACGAGGCTCGGTCCGAAGTCCACGACCCGGTCGAAGCTCTCGGGATCGATGCCCCACACCTGCACCCCTTCGGTGCGATTGCCGTAGGGGAGCTTCAGCAGTCCGAAACTCTCCACCACCGGGGTGGCGGCGTCCGCTTCCGGCCGGGACTCGATCTCGTCGACGAGCAGGTCGTAGTGGGGGATCCCCGGATCCGCGTACCGAACGATCACGTCGCCCATCAGGGTCCGACCGGAGTTCAGGAGCATGTCGAGGAAACCCGACATGACGCTCACCACGATGATCACCAGACCGACGCACAACGCGACCGCCGCCACCGCGATGAGCGGGATGATCCGGCTGGCGAGATAGCGGTTGGCGAGGAGCGGCTGGTACACGAGGGTCGGACCGAGAGTGGTTGGAGGCGGTGTTTCGAGGCGATCGGCATCATCCCCGATTTGGAGCGTTCCTGCCGGAGACGTCGAACGCGTCGATCAGTTCGGCGGGAACACCGATGTCGACGATCTCCATCCGGCCCCGGAGGGCCTCGGCGCCCGGTGAGAGGAGTCCGATCTTCGGCGCCACCATCGTGGCGGTGACGTCGGCGGGGAGACAGGTCCCGAGTACCGAACCGGTGTCGGCGTCGAGTCCGCTCGGGACGTCGATCGCCACCACGAGGGCGGGGTGGCCTCGAATCGCCTCGATCAGGGCCGCGGCAGGTCCGGCGAGCGGACGGGCGAGGCCGGTCCCGAAGAGGGCATCCACCACGAGGGCGTCTCCGAGCGTGTTCGCGAACGCCGGATCCCGAAGGTCGGAGGCCGGTCGGACGGGAATGCCGAACGAGATCGCGATCGTGCGATTCGTCGCCGCGTCGCCGGGGGCCGGGGGCGAGGCGAGTTCGATCACCTCGACTGGAACATCGCTCCGCCGGAGGAGTCGGGCGATCGCCCAGCCGTCTCCGCCGTTGTTTCCCGGTCCGCACAGGACGACCACGCGTCGAATGCCGGTCCTGGCGAGCTCGCGTTCGATCAGCGCGGTGGACCCGATCGCGGCGTGTTCCATGAGCAGGAGGCCGGGAATCCCGCACCGGGTCGTGGCGGCGGCGTCGAGCGCGGTCGCGGCGGCTCGGTCGAGCCACGGACCTCCGGACGGGAGATCGGCGGGGTCTGGATCGGCGTCGGCCCTGGCGGCTTGGGACATGGGCGGAGTGTAGACCCGAAGTCGGCGTCGCCACCGTCCGGACGGCACCTTCGTACCATGCACGGCCCATGTCTTCCGCGACGGTCGCCATCACCCTGATCCTCGCCGTGCTCGCGACCGCGACCGCCGTCTACTGGGGTTTCGTGCTGGGGCGGTTGATCCGACTCGCCCGGCACACCCCGCTGCTCGAGGACGGGTTGGATCTTCCCGTGGTCGACGATCTCGTGTCGGTGATCGTGCCGGCCCATGACGAGGCCCGGGTGATCGAACGCATGGTCGCGTCGATGCGGGCCCAGCGGGAGGCGCGGATCGAACTCGTGGTGGTGCTCGATCGATGCACCGACGACACGCTCGCCCGGCTCGAGGCCGCGGCGGAGAACGACCCGCGGATTCGTCCCATCGTCAACGACAGCTGTCCCGACGACTGGGCCGGCAAGTGTCACGCGGCGTCGGTCGGTGCCGCGGCTGCGCAGGGCGACTGGCTGCTCTTCACCGATGCGGACGTGCGATTCGACGCCGACGTCGTCCGATCGGCGGTCGCGATCGCGGATGCCGAAGGCATCGACCTGCTCAGCGCCTACACCCGGCTCACCTCCGGGCACTGGTGGGAGGCCGTGGTCCAGCCACCCGCGGCGATCACGCTGCTCCGCATGTTTCCCCCGGACCGCACCAACCACGTCGAACGACCGCGTTCCTTCGCGAACGGTCAGTTCATGCTGTTCCGGCGAACGTTCTACGATCGCCTCGGCGGTCACGCGGCCGTGAAGGACGATCTGCTCGAGGATCTCGCCTTCGCCAAGGCCGTGCACCGGCTCGACGGACGCGTCCGCGTCGTCGACTCCGGTGACAGGATCCAGACCAGCATGTACGAATCGCTCGAGGATCTCCTCGGCGGCTGGCGTCGGATCTTCATCGAATCCTGCCACCGGAACATCGGGCGGATGAATCGAAACGTGGTGCGGGTCGCCGCCGCCGGACTCGGTCCCGTGACCGCGATCGCCAGTCTCGGGACCGGCGTCGTGGCCGCTTCGCTGGGCGGGACGCTGCTCGGCATTCTCGCGATGGTCGCGGGCGTGGCCGGCCTCGTGTTCTCGGGGGCCGCACTCCTCGTCGTCTTCGGTCGGGGCGGCATGCCTCGGATCGGCATTCTCGGCTGGCCGCTTGGCTGCCTGCTGGTCGCGGGCGCGATCCGCGGGGGCGCGGTCGACCTCGCCCGAGGGAGGCCGGTCCGCTGGGGCGGCCGCGCGTACGTCATCGAACCCGAACGGTCCGCCCGGGCCTGAACCATCGCGGGACCGCGGGTCCCGCGTCCATCCTTGCAACCACGCTGGAATCCATCGTGAAGATCCTGCTCACCAACGACGACGGCATCGAAGCCCCCGGAATCCGCGCCCTGCATCGCGCGCTCGCGGGCCTCGGCGACATCACCACCATCGCGCCGTACACCGTCCAGTCCGCGACCAGTCACGGCGTGACCTTCAACGAACCGATGATGATCCACTCGACGACGATGGACGACGGTTCGATCGGGCATGCGGTCGACGGACGTCCCGCGGACTGCGTGAAGGTCGCGCTCCGATCGCTGTGGGCGGAACTGCACGGCGAGGGAACCCTGCCCGACATCACCATCTCCGGGATGAACAGCGGGGCGAACGTCGGCATCAACGTGATCTATTCCGGAACGGTCGCGGCCGCGGTCGAGAGCGCATTCCTCGGCGTCCCGTCGATCGCGGTGAGCCTGCATCTCGGTGATCGCGACTCGATCTGCTACGACCGGGCCGCGGAGATCGCACGGGTCGCGATCGACCGGATCCTCGTCCATCCGCTCGACCCGCACGCGGTGGTGAACGTCAACGTGCCACGGACCGAGACACCGGATGCCCCGATGCCGCCGATCAAGGTCTGCGCGATGAACACCGCGGCGGGTTCGGGCGGCTACGAGAAGCGGACCAGTCCCTACGGCCAGCCGTACTACTGGGCGGCGGGCAGCGGGATGGAGTTCATGCACACCCACCCCGACACCGACGTGGATGCCCTGATGAACCGGTGTCTCACCGTCACGCCGCTCGAGTTCGATCTCACCGATCATCCGCGAGTGCAGACGTGGCGGGAACGGCTCGAGGACTGATCACGGGCCGCCGGTCCGACGGCGGGTCAGTTCAGGAGCAGTTGGAGCTCGATCGTCACGGTCTGGTCCCCGGTGAGCTGCTTGAGTCGGGAGCCCTTCGCCCGCCATCGATAGAGCATGTCGATCAGGCGCTCGTCGAGATCCGGTTCCTGGCTTCGCACCACCAGTGACGCCCGTTTCGGTTTCCCCGTGCGATCGAATTCGATCCGCGCGACCGGGTTGTACTTCGGGCGGTAGCTCAGCCAAGACGTCACGGGAATCGTCGGGCGACGGGTGGTGATGTTCAGTCCGCGGGCCGCGAGCGGCTTGCCCTGCTTCCATTCCGACGCCGGCACCTCGATCAGGCTCGTGGCTTCCGCATCCTTGTCCGCGTCGTTCCCTGATTCCGGGGCGGGTTCGCCCGGACCGTCGCCCTCGCCGGTGGCGTCGCCCTTCGTGTCGCCGTCGTCGCCGTCCGCTTCGGGCGTGGGGGTCGGCGTGGGTTCGGGAGCGGGACCGGGATCCGCTTCGGTCGTCGGCACCGGCTTCTCATCGGTTTCGGGTTCGGACTGCTCGTCGGCCGGCGGCACCGAAGTCGGTTCCTCGGGAGCCTCCTCGCTCGTGGTGGTCTCCTTGTCCGGGCGGGTCGATGGATCCGGCGTCGCTTCGGCGTCCGACGTGGTCGCCTCGTCGATGGTCTCGGATTCCACCGGCTCCGGATCCACGGTCGGTAGGGTCTTCGGTTCGGTCACGATCTTCGGGTCGAGGATCACCTCCGCCTCCGAGGTCTCGGGTGCCGGTGCGGTCGAAGTCGGCGCCGCGCTCGAGGGGAGATTCGCGGTCGGGATGGCCGGGGTCGATGGCGAGCTTCGCGGTCGGCTCGGTGGCGGGGTGCCGCCACCGCCCGCGACCGGGGACGCGAGCATCGCCGCCTGTTCGACTTCGGAGAGGCGCGCGAGATGTTCCTGGTACTCCTCGTACCCGATCCAGGTCAGGGTCTCGGCGTCGCTCTGTTCGATGCCGAGCGCTTCCGGTTCCGGGGTGGATTCACGCCGGTCCTCGAGTTCGTGGTCGAGGGAACGGTCGCGTCCGTCCGCGGCGGCGGCGCGCAGCAGGAGGACGGCGACGCCCAGATGCAGCAGCACCGAGACGACCAGGGCCGTCGGTTCCGAGATAGATGTTCGTCCACGCGATCGCACGAAAGGATGGTAGTCGGAGGATCCCGGATCGCGCTGCGGGAACGCGATCGCGTTCAGGAATCGCCGTTTCCGTCCGGTCCCGCGGAGATCGGGCGGCCGACCATGCGAATCGGGATCTCCGCGAGTCGAAGCTGGTTCCAGAGCTCGAGCAGCACGGGGATCCGATCGGTGGGGCCGACCTCGTCGGAGACCGCGAGGTAGAGGACGGTTTCCGGATCCCCTTCGAGCGTCTTCCGGAGTTCCGGCACGACCGCCTCGAGGGTGATCGGTTCGCGATCGAGGAACATTCCGCCCGCGCCGTCGAGACTCAGGGTGCGGGCCGGCGGCGGTGCCGCGTCGGCCACCACGGCGCCGGCCTCGAGGGGCTTCAGATCGAGCGGTACCAGCTCGATCCGGTCCATCAGGACCATCGCGTAGATGAAGAAGGTGAGCAGGAGGAAGATGACGTCGATCAGCGGCGTGAGCTCCACCCGGAACGGTGGCTCGCTCCGACGCAGTCGGACCCGACGGACCCTCGGGGCGGAATCGTCGGCGCCGGTGTCCGCGACGGGTTGGACGGTCGCGTCGTTCACGCCTCGAGTTGCAGCGAAGCGATCGCGGTGGCGACGTCGTCGTGGAATTCGAAGAGCTTGTCGAGTCCGGTCACGAGGATGACGCCCCAGACCTGGTCGCCGACCGAGCAGACCCGGAGCCGGGCGCCGGCCGCGGCGAGTCGCTTGCGCAGCCGGAGCAGCTGGGCGATGTTCGAGGAGTTGAGGTAATCCACCTCCGCGAGATTCACGACCATGTCGGGCATGTCCCGGCCACCCTGTTCGGAGTCCTCGACGATCGCCATGAGCGAGGTCATGTCCTCGCTGAAGGTCGGTTCCTCGCCGGTCTCGGCGAGAACGATGCTGTCGGACCATTCATTCAGGCTCATGCGATCAGTTCCTTGCGGTTGCCGACGTGTTCGCTGGATCGGGAGTGGGGCACGTCTGGGAGGCGGGAGGGAGCGTCGGTCGGTGATCAATCGGTGGCGGGTGGGGCCGGATCGTCCACGGCCTCGTCCGGTTCCGCGGGCGTGGTGGCGCAGTCGATGAGTCGGTCATCGACCTTCAACTTGACGACCCGGACGCCCTGCGTGTTCCGTCCCAGTCTCGACACGTCCGCCGCGGACGTGCGGATCATCATGCCGCCCGAGGAGATGAACATCAGGCTGTCGGAATCCGTGACGGATCGGACCGTCACGACCGGGCCGTTCCGACCGGCGGTCTTGATGTCGATCCGTCCCTTGCCGCCCCGGCTCTGCGGGCGGGCGCCGTCT
>JAACEA010000355.1 GCA_009936695.1 Planctomycetia bacterium | reverse complement strand
TCCCCTCGCCTCCGAGGGACCGCGCCGGATCACTTGATCAGCTTGTCGAGGTGCCGCTGGTCCTTGGCGATCTTGTACAGCTTCTCGATCTTCATCATCGAGAGCAGGCCGAGCAGTTCCTTGCAGACCCCGAAGAGGATCGCATCGGACTTCACGGCGACCGCGGCGTTCCGGAGCGAGATGCACATCCCCAGCCCCATCGACGACATGAAGGTGACGGCGGAGAGATCCATCACGAGGTGATCGAGACCCTTGCCCATCTCATCGACGTAGGGCGTCACGGCCTCCTGGATGATCGGAGCTTCGCGCTGACCGATGCTCGGACCCGCGGGCTTGACGAGCAGGATCCCGCCTTGACGGGTGATCTCGACGAGGCTCGTGGCGTGATGATCTGGGAGCGGCGGGGTCATCGGGGCGTTCCTCTGGCGGTGAAGTCGGGTCTCTGATGAGATTCTGAGCGGAGGAGTCTACCCGAACCACCTGCCCGATTCCCCCGGGCGAGTCCCGGGGTCCCGAAGAAGCCGGGGTTGGTAGGGTCCTCGTCATGAGCCAGTCCAAGCCGATCGCCATCGTCGACGCCCGGGTGCTCACCCTCGCCCCGGATGGCCACACGCCCGGCAAGCCCCGACGAGGCGGGATGCTCGCCGAGCTCGGGGTCGTCGATCGGGGCTGGGTGCTCGTGCGAGGCGGCCGCATCGATGCGATCGGCCACGGCGCCGCCCCGGGATTCGATCCGGACACCGAAGTCGTGGATGCGGCCGGTCGGGTGGTGATGCCGGCCTTCGTCGACTGCCACACGCACGCCTGCTTCGTCGGCGATCGCAACGACGAATTCGAGGCTCGACTCGCGGGCGCCTCCTATCTCGAGATCCTCGCGGCCGGCGGGGGCATCATGTCGACGGTCAGGAGCATTCGGAACGCATCGGTGTCCACCCTCGTCGAAGCGCTGCTGCTTCGCCTCGAACAGACCGCCCGACTGGGGACGGGAACGATCGAGGTCAAGTCCGGGTACGGCCTCGACACCGCCAGCGAGCTGAAGATGCTCGACGCGATCTCGATCGTCGCCGCCCGCGTGCCGCAGACCGTGGTCCCGACCTTTCTCGGAGCCCACGCCCTCGATGCGGACCGCGCGGATCCGGCGGACGGAATCGAGGAGATCATCGATCGGACGCTTCCCGCCGCTGCAGAAGCCCATCCCGGCATCGCCTGTGACGCGTACTGCGAAGAGAACGCGTGGTCCCTCGAGGACTGCCATCGCCTCTTCAAGGCCGCCTCGGCGTGCGGCTGCCCGATTCGCGTGCACACCGACCAGTTCAACAGCCTCGGGATGACCAGGCTGGCGATCGAGATGGGAGCGCGGAGCGTCGATCATCTCGAGGCGACCACCTCCCAGGACGTCGAACGCCTCGCGCGAAGCGAGACCATCGGCGTGCTCCTGCCCAACAGCGGCTTCTGCCTCGACGATCGCTACGCACCCGGTCGCGCCCTCGTCGATGCCGGCGCGGCGATCGCCGTCGCAAGCAACTTCAATCCGGGTTCCGCCCAGAGCCCTTCCCTTCCCTTCGCGATGGCCCTCGCGTGCCGGAAGTGCCTGCTCACCCCCGCCGAGTCGATCGTCGCCGCAACCTTCAACGCCGCCTGCGTCCTCGGTCTTCAGCACGAGGTCGGTTCGATCGAAGTCGGAAAGCGAGCGGACCTCCTCCTGCTCGACACCGCCGACGAACGGGCCCTCGCCGTCGAGATCGCGGGCCCCGGCCCGATCGGCGTGATGCTCGAGGGACGATGGCACCGCACCGGCTGGGACCGCTGATCGCGCGAGCGCGGACGCCGCGGCATGCAATCTCACTGAATCGTCGACCGCCCACCGAAGTCGCCCTCGTATCGGGCCGATGCTCCGTGGTCCCCCTCAGGGGCGACGGACTTTCCAAGATCCGGTGGGAGATCGCCGCAGTGACCTCGTCGATGGATCGGCGTGCGGCCCTCCTCCCGGAATCCACATCCACGGAGACGATGACCGATGCAGAACCCCTTCTACGCCCCCTACGGAAACGACAACAACTGCTGCGGCGATGCCGGTGACTGCACCGGTCCCTGCCCCGCCGACGGTTGGAACAACCCCGGATTCACCGGCTACCAGCCCGGCTTCAACCCCGGCTACACCCCCGGTTACAACTCGAACTTCACCGGGTACGCCCCCGGCTTCCAGGGCTGGAACGCACCGACCAACGCCGGGTGGAACAACCCCGGATTCACCGGCTTCAACCCCGGCTTCAACCCCGGCTTCAACCCCGGTTACAACCCGAACTTCACC
>JAACEA010000354.1 GCA_009936695.1 Planctomycetia bacterium | reverse complement strand
TTTCGAGTGGCGGCCGCGAGCCGTCGTGCTCGGAGTCGTCGTCCGGCCTCGCTCGTGGGGTGCGGTGCATCCGGCGCATCGAGCCGGTCGCGGGTCCCGTCGTAGACGACGTAGTGCGGTCGCCGTCCGTTGGCGTGCGCGATTCGAATGATCGAAAGATCGCTCCCGTCGGGGCTCGGAATGAAGCCGGCGTCCTCGAGGGCGCTCCGGAGCGTGGGAAGCACGTCGGGGACCGCGATGAGCGCGATCCGCAGGTAGCGATGGGCACGATCGGCGTCGGCGAGCCGGACTTCGGCGCAGGTCGCGGAGCCGGTGAGCACGCCGGAGCCCGGCGCGGCCCGCTCGAGCATGGCTTCGAGTTCCACGACCCGTTCGCGGACGAGTTCGACGGCCTCCCGGCGGCGTCGCTCCGAGAGGTTGGCCCCCCAGCCGCTTTGGAAAGCGGACTCGTCCGCTTCCGAATTCGTGGAGGCGTGGTTACGCTCCGATTCCCGATTCACCATCCGAGGAGATCCCCAACATGAAGAACACCATGATCGCGTCCGCCGTCATCGCCACCCTCTTCGGAGGATACGCCGCCGTCGACGCGCTGGATGCGGCGGCCCCCGACGTCCGGGCCGTCGTCGAGGCCGCCCGCTCGAGCGTCGCCTCCGCCCTGCCCGCCCACTGCGAGGTTCCGTGCGGCATCTACGACGATCACGCGGAGGTCGAGGGCATGCGGCTCGACGCGATGACCATGCGAAAGGCCTCGGCGCAGATCACCGCGCTCTCCGGGAAGGTCGACGCGTCCTCCCTCAACACGATCGCCCGATGGGCGATGGTGAAGGAGGAGCACGGCCGGAAGCTGCAGCACACCGTGGCGTGGTACTTCGTCGCCCAGCGGGTGAAGGCGCCCGCCGGTGCGGACATCGCGGCGCGGGAGGGCTATCACCGCCAGCTCGCCGCCTTCCATCGGATCACGGTGGCCGCGATGAAGGCCGCCCAGAACCTCGACCCGGCGGCCACCGACGAGCTGCTCGCCGCGATCGACGCCGTCGCACCGTGGTATCCCGCCAAGCAGGCGGACGCGGGTCTGCAGGAGGGCCGCCATCTGGCGACCGAGGACGTCTGGCGAACGTCGCCTGGCGGCTGATGCAGCCGGTTTGAACACTTCACGGCGCCTTCGCCTCCTTGATCGGAGACGAAGGCGTCGTGGTTCCCCGTGGAGATCGCACCGCGGCCGGGTACGCTCTGGTTCCATGACGGATCTCGATCGATATCACCGACAGATGCGCCTGCCCGGCATCGGGGCGGAAGGCCAGGCCCGACTCGGCCGAGGTTCGGTCTTCATCGCCGGTTGCGGGGCCCTGGGAACCGTCGCGGCGGATCTCCTCTGTCGAGCGGGCGTCGGGACCCTCGTCATCGTGGATCGCGATGTCGTCGAGTCGACCAATCTGCAGCGACAGACGCTCTTCACGGAGCGGGACGCCTCGCGGTCGACGCCGAAGGCGGAAGCCGCGCGACTTCGCCTGGCCCAGGCCAATTCGAACGTCCGGGTCCGGGCCTTCGTCGAGGAGATCGATTCGGAGACGATCGGGTCGCTGGCCGAAGGATGCGATCTCATCCTGGACGGGCTCGACAACTTCGAGACGAGGTATCTGCTGAACGACTTCGCGGTCTCCACCGGTGTCCCCTATCTGTACGGAGCAGGCGTCGCGACGCAGGGGATGTCCATGCCGGTGCTGTCGCGTCGCGGCCCGGGATCGTCGGCGACGATCCGTTGGCGCGACGCGGACGCCACTCCATGTCTGCGATGCCTCTTCCCGACGCCGCCGCCCGCGGGCAGCACGCCGACCTGCGAGACCGCGGGGGTGCTGGGGTCCGTCACCATGACGGTCGCGGCGCATCAGGCGACTCAGGCGATCAAGCTTCTGGTCGGAGACGTCGGGGCGGTCGATCGCACCCTTCGTTCGTTCGATCTCTGGACCAACGTGAATCGATCCCTCGGAATCGCCGAGTCGGCCGACGCCGATTGTCCATGCTGCGTTCGGGGGCGGTTCGAACATCTCGACGCGCCACCGGCGTCCTCGCGGATCCTCTGCGGGCGGAATGCGGTCCAGATCAGAGGTAAGGCCGGTGAATCCGGAATCGATCTCGACGCCGTCGCGAACCGGCTCGCGGGTCTCGGCACGATCGAAGCGGCCGCCGGATCGATCCGGGGTCGACTCAACGAACGATCACCGGACGGAGATCCGGTCTCGGTGGTGATGTTCGCGGACGGGCGGGCGATCATCGAGGGGGGCACCGACCCCGACTGGGCCCGTGGCGTGTTCGATCGGATCGTCGGGCGATGATGATGCGGCGTCTGGTCGGTCGAGACCGGAGGTTCGTTCAGCTAGAATCCTTCGAACCCGGGGAGTCGTTTCCCCGTCGCCCGATCGATCCCGACCTGCTCACCTGAAAGAGAGCCTCCACCGATGCCGACCCTGACCACCAGCACCTTCGGAAACGCGATCGCCCGCGGATCCACCATGAGCCTTGGATACATCCTCGGGCTCGCGGAGGACATCGACGCCGATCACTGGCACAACAAGTGCATGGACGGGATGAACCATCCCGCGTTCATCTACGGACACCTGGCGATCTATCCCAATCGCGTGCTCGGCGCATTCCTGGACCGCGAGGACCTCGTCGTGGAGTGCCCGTTCGACGACGCCCCGCTCGGCCAGGGCGAGGACGGCTCGGGTGACGATGCGCTCTATCCGGCCAAGGACATCGTGCTCCCGTTCATGAAGGAACGGTACGAGACGATCATCGGCATCCTGCCGGAGGTTCCCGCGGCGGTGTTCTCCGCGGCGAATCCCATGGAAGGCAAGTTCGCGGAGATGCTTCCGACCCGGGGCGACGCCGTGAGCTTCATGATGAACAACCACATCATGATGCACGCCGGTCAGGTCAGCTTCTGGCGCCGCGCCATGGGCATGGGCTCCTTGAATCCCTGAATCCGTGTCGAAATCACCGCGCTCCGAGGGCCAATGAGGTCCTCGGAGCGTTTTTCTTAGGATGTGGAAAGCGATGCCGCCGGGAGCCTCGAAATGCAGCATCATCCGATGAACAACCTGTTCAAGCCTCTCCTGATCGCGGTGGCGATGCTCGTGATCCGTGGCGTGGCCTGCGGCCAGGGGGCGGCGGGCGAGGTTCCGGATCCGCTCGGACTTCGCGAGACGGGGGCGTTGTTCGATCGGTACCTCGACTTGGACGATTCCGACGCACTGCTGATCGAAGCGATTCACGACGACTACCTGCGGGACTTCGAGGCGCTTCGGGACGGGCCCATCGCCGAGTTGCTCGCGATCAGTCGCGAGCTTCGGGCGTCCAACACCGGCATGATGCCCTCGCTGAAGCAGCTTGAACGCTACTTCGACGCCTGGAGGTCGGTGTTGGGGCGGGTGCATCGACTCGACGAGCAGTTGTTCGCTTCCGTGACGGCGGCCCTCGGCGAGGACGCCGCCGACGGCGTCGATCGCGCACGGCTGGTGCGCCGGCGGCAGGCCGACGCCGCCTCGGTCATGGGGGGGCTTTCGCTCCGCGACACTTCGCTCGACGATGCGTTCTGGGCGTTGACGCCGACGGCGGAGGAGGTCGCCGCGGTCGACGACGTCCTGCGAGGGCTCGAGTCCTCGACGCCGCGCCTGGTCAGGGATGTCGCCGTGGGAACCTTCGAGTCGATCCTCGAGGTCGCCCGCCGACTGGACAAGGCGGGTTACGGCGGCATCACCGAGGAGGACATGAACGACGGCGACCGCGGTCGAGAGGTCATGCAGGCGATTTCGGAGGCGTATGCCGGCGCCATGGCGGAGATCTCCGATGCCCGGGTGAAGCTCATGGATCGAGAGATCGCCGCCGCCCGACTGCTCCGCGATCGGCTCGAACCATCCCGATGGAGGAAGATCAAGCGTCGCTGGGCGACGAGGGCCTTCCCCGAGGCCCACATCGGTTTCGAGATCGGGGGCGACGGTCCGGGCGTGGAGGCGATCGCGGCGCGGGTGCGGGGGATGCTGCCCGAGGACTCGATGGACCGCGTGGCCGTCGACGACATCCTGTCGGCGTGGTTTCGCAGCGACGATCGATTGACGGACCAGATGATCGATTTGGGACGCGAGATCATGCGGTTGATCTTCGAGCAGTCGGGGCTGGAGAACGGTCTGGGGCTCTCAGACGAGCTCGAGGCGGTGGCACGCTCGCGACAGGCGTTGAGCGCCAGGACGACCGAGTCGTTGCTCGCCTTGCTTCCCGAGGCGTCGCGGGAGGCGCTGATGGCGGATCTCGCCGGCCGGGAGACCGCGGGTGACGTGGAGCGGGACGGAAGTCGTGCCGGGGTCGGCGTGGTGGTCGTTGAGGCGCGTCCGGAGGCAGGGCAGGTCGGATCGACCTTCCGGATCGTGAACCCCATCGCGGTCGACGAACTGGAACTGATGCTCGACCTGCTCGCCCTCGAGGCCGTCGATCGGGACGTGGCCCGATCGTTGCACGTCGACTACCTCGATGCCTGGTCCGGCGAGGTCGCGCCGATCCTCGAGGTCGCGGCGGCCCGAACCCCGTACGAGGACAGCGACGCGTTCGGCAAGGAGGCCCTCCTCCGGAACGACGAGTATCTCGCCGCCGTCGAGGCGACGCGTCGGCTCGACGAGCGGCTCTTCGACGACTTCGCCGCGGCCTTCGGGACGTCGATCACGCCCGAGGGGCTCCAGGCGGTTCGGCTCCAGCGGATCTTCGATCGGGCGGTCGACGTCGAACCACTCTCCGCGACGGGGCGGTCGGCCACGAGTGCGCCGGAGGCGAGCCCGTTCGAGATCATCGAGGCGATGGACTTCGATCCGACGACCCGTGCGAACGCGATCAACGCGTTGCGGCCGGAGGTTCCCGTTCTGCTCGAGGTCTATTCCGGCGTCGACACGGATCGGATCGCCACCGCTCGACAGGACATCCTCGATTCGGTGGCGTACCACGAGAAGAAGATCGACTACCTGACTTTCACGAGGGCGGTGAACCGGCGAGCCCTGGAGATTCTCGGCGATCGCGAACGGCGACGCGCGCGGATCGAAGTCGCGCTGCTCGAAACCGTCGTGCCGTCGCTCGATCCACTGCCGTCGATCGAACTGGAATTCGAAGTGGCCGACCGGGGGATGCACGCCGGTGCGGGCGACCGGACGGCCGGCGTCGTGCGGCGCGCCCTGCGGCTCCCGGATCTCGAGCCCGACCAGATCGAGACCCTTGCCACGATTCTTCGCGAGCATCTCCGACGCGAGCTGGATCTGGTGGCTCGGGCTCGAACGCTCCGGCTCGACTCGTCGCGCATGCCCGAGATCGAGGAGATCGAGGGCGGCGTCAGCACCCGCTACGACGGCGAGCAGGCGGTCGCACAGGAACTGGGGAAGCTGGTCTTCCAGCGTGACGAGTTGCGGGAGCGGCTGCGCAATCGAGTGCGCTCGACGTTGTCCGAGGAACAGCGTCGCCGAATCGACGGGGACGGCTGATGCGATCCGGACCGCCTCGCGGATGGTCGGGGAGATCGGCG
>JAACEA010000353.1 GCA_009936695.1 Planctomycetia bacterium | reverse complement strand
CTCTTCGAGGCGCTCACCCTGATCCAGACGGGCAAGTCATACCCGATGCCCATCGTCCTCCTCGAAGGCGAGGGTGGCTCCTACTGGCGGCGGTGGGTCGACTTCATCCGCGAGGAACTCCTCGACAACGGATGGCTCAGTCCCGCGGACATGTCGCTGCTCGAGATCGCCTCGGATCCCGCGGACGCCCGAGATCGCGTCCTCCGGTTCTACCGCATGTACCACTCCTGCCGCTACGTGCGCGACGAGTTCGTGATTCGCCTGAAGCGTCGGATCACCGAATCGGAGCGCGCCGATCTCGAGCGGCGATTCGGCATGCTGGCGAAGGACGGCGCGCTGCGAACGGGCGGCCCCCTCGACGGCGAAGAGGAACACCTCGACCTTCCTCGTCTCCACTTCGCGTCGAAGCGGCGCGACTTCGGTGTCCTCCGGCAGTTGATCGATGCGGTCAACGATCTCGATCCGACCCCGGCGGCCGACCCCGCATGACGCTTCGATCGGCCGTTTCGGCGATCATCCTCGGCTCGACCGCATGGCTCGCGGCCTGCTCCAGCGATCCCGACCCGGCGGTGCGGACGGACCCTCCGGCCTCCACGGGCTCGACGTATGCCGGCGAGGATCCGCGCCCCGGACTGATCGTCGATCGCTGGAGCCTTCCCGAGGCGGGCCCGCCGCTCGACGCCATCCTCGCCGCGGTCGAACCGGAGGAGAATGAATCGCTCCCCGGCACCGCGGCGGTGCAGCGAAACGGAGTCCGCGTCCTGGTCGTCGGCCCCGAAGAACTCGAACTCCTCCGTCGCACCCTGGGCGCCGATGCCTACCGAGGCAGAACCTGGCACGGCGAGGCGATCGGTTGGCGAAATCTCGCCAGTCGCCGCCTCGGCCGCGGCACGGTGCTGCTTCTGGACGGACGAGCCCGCAGGATGGGCGATCGCACCGTCGCGCTGGCGGCTCGGGGCTACTCGATCCCCACGGTGGACGACGCCGCGATCCACGTCGAACTCACGCCCTACCTCGTCGAGTCCTCGATCGATCCCATGTCGAGCCGCCGACTCGGCGATCTTCGTGGGATTCCCTTCTGTCACGGGATCGAGTGCACCCTCGAACCGGGGGAGGCGATGGTCGTCGCGTCCATTCCACGGCTGCGTTCCGGCCCCGGGCCCGCCACCGATCCTGCGGAGACGACGGCCTCCGCCTCGAGCACCCCGGTCGATCCGCCCGAAACGGCGCCGGTCGGCGGCATCGGTGCTGGTCCCGTCGCGCCGCTGCCGCCGACCACCGCCGAACTGCTGCTCGACGACACCGGGGTCCGGGATCGAGGCCTTCTGATCATCACCGGACGCCCCCACCCCTCGGTCGGCGTTCCACCCGGCGATCCGGTGTCCGAACCGACCGGCTGATCGAGGGTCTCGATCGGAGTCATCCGCCCGACGAGGCGGCTATCCTCATCGGATGGGAGCGCCCCGCATGCCGACGACGCCTCGCGCGAAATCACAACGCCCGAACCGGCGGAAGGAGGTTCGCGCCGAGATCCGGCGCCGAACCCTCGGACCGATCTCGGTGGTACCGACGCTGCTCACGCTCGCGAACCTCATGTGCGGGTTCGCCGCGATCCACTATGCGAGCCGCGGGGACGTGACGACCGCGGTCTTCGGCTGGAACGCGATCACGGTGGGCGGATGCCTGATCTTCCTCGGCATGTTCTTCGATGCGATCGACGGTTCCGTGGCCCGGCTCACCCGCTCGACCTCGGATCTCGGAGCCCAGCTCGATTCGATCGCCGACGTGGTGACCTTCGGCGTCGCCCCGGCGTTCCTCATGCTCCAACTGGTCGAGACCTACTACGGCAGCGGTGTCGACGCCGACGCCACGGTCGTGGGTCCCGGCGTCACGTCGGTGTACGGCAAGGCGGTCTGGGCGATCGCGGCGCTCTTCGTCTGCGGGGCGGGCCTCCGGCTCGCTCGATTCAACGCCGAGACGGCCTCCCATGAGGAGAGCGACCACCGCTTCTTCAAGGGCCTGCCCACGCCCGGCGCCGCGGGCGCCGTCGCGAGTCTCATCGTGCTCCACCAGCACCTGCTCTACACCCGGTTCGACGCCACGGAATCACTCGCCTTCGACCGGATCGCGGCGCTCACCATTCCGGTGATCGCCCTGCTGTGCGGCATCGGCATGGTCTCGAACCTGCGGTATCCCCACGTGGTGAATCGCTACCTTCGCGGCGCCCGCGACTTCGGCTCGATGGTTCGCATCGCGCTGCCGCTCGTCGCGGCGGTCTGGTTCCTGCAGGAGACGCTGGCCGCCGCCTGCACGCTCTATGCCGTGTCGGGCCCGCTCGGCCTGCTCCGCCGTCGATCCGATGAAGCCGCCGACGCGTCACCGGACGGGGAATTCGAGATGAACACGGACGCGGAGGAGGCGGAATGACCACCGCGACTCCCGGGCGATTCGGGCGATTCGGCGGGCGGTACGTCCCCGAGACGCTCGTGGTCGCGCTCGAGGAACTGGAGGCCTCCTGGATCGAAGCGAGCCGAGATCCCGCGTTCCAGGCGGAAGTCGACGACTGCCTGCGGGACTTCGTCGGGCGACCGACCGCCTTCACCTGCGCACCACGCCTTTCGGCCCGAGCGGGCGGCGCGACCATCTGGCTCAAGCGTGAAGACCTCGCGCACACCGGCGCGCACAAGATCAACAACACCATCGGCCAGGTCATCCTGGCGAAGCGGATGGGCAAGTCCCGGATCATCGCGGAGACCGGCGCGGGCCAGCACGGGGTCGCGACCGCGACGGCCTGCGCGCGATTCGGACTGGCCTGCGAGGTCTACATGGGGGCGGAAGACGCCCGACGGCAGTCGCTCAACGTCTTTCGAATGCGACTGCTCGGGGCCACCGTCCACGAAGTCGACACCGGAAGCCGGACGCTGAAGGACGCGACCAACGAGGCGATGCGGGACTGGATGGGTTCGGTCGGCGAAACGCACTACATCCTCGGCTCGGTGGTCGGCCCGCACCCCTTCCCCACGATCGTGCGGGAGCTGCAGTCGGTGATCGGCATCGAGTGCCGCGCCCAGTGCCTCGAGACGCTCGGACGACTTCCGGACGCCGTCGTGGCCTGCGTGGGTGGCGGGTCGAACGCCGCGGGCATCTTCGCCCCGTTCGTCCCCGACCAGGACGTTCGACTCGTCGGTGTCGAGGCCGGCGGCCGCGGCAGCACGCCGGGCGGCCACGCCGCGCCGCTCGCCTTCGGTTCCCCGGGCGTCCTCCACGGCTCGCTCAGCTACGTGCTGCAGGACGAGGAGGGCCAGACCGCCGACGTCCACTCGTGTTCGGCGGGGCTCGATTATCCAGGCGTCGGACCGGAGCACGCGCATTGGAAGGACACCGGTCGCGTCGAGTATCGCGTGGTCGACGACGCCGACGCCCTGGCCGCCTTCCAGGAGCTCTCCCGGCTCGAAGGGATCATTCCCGCCCTCGAGACGGCCCATGCGATCGCGGCATCGATCCAGCTGGCGGCCGAGCTGCCCGCCGAAGCGAACCTCGTCCTGAACTGCTCCGGACGGGGCGACAAGGACGTCCAGGAAGTCATGCGACTTCTCGAGGCCTGACCGACCGACCGGATGACGTCATGCGCCCCCCGTGCTACGGTCTCCCCATGACCACCCTCCTCAGATCGATCACCCTCGCCCTGTCATGCACGCTCGTCCTTCCGGCCCACGCGCATCAGGATGCCGAGAAATCCACCAGCCGCGGGCCCGAGATCCGGTTCGGGCGGCCCACGCCGCTCCCGAAGACCGACAAGGCGATCCGCATCGCGTCGTACAACGTCCTGAACCTCTTCGATGAGGCCGACGACCCGACGCTACAGGGCAAATACGACGACCTTCCGATGGCCACCTCCCGTGATCGCTGCGAGTCGATCGCGCGGATCATTCGCAGCATCGACGCCGACGTGTTGTGCCTGCAGGAAGTCGAGAGCGAAGCGGCCCTGCGCTGGTTCCGCGACGAGTTCCTCGACGGAATGGGCTACGACCACGTGGCCAGCAAGGACGTCGGCTACTACCGCGGCGTCGAGCAGAGCGTGCTCAGCCGTCATCCGATCACCGCGGTGAAGACCTGGCCCGACGAAGGCCTTGCCGACATGGAGATGAAGAAGCAGGGCGACGGCTGGGAGCGGGACGGCGAACCACCCACGAAGTTCCAACGCAGTCCGTTGATGGTCGACATCACGATTCCCGCCGGCGAAGGCGAGCCTCCCTACGAGCTGACGATGGTCGTGGTCCACCACAAGTCCGGCCGCTTCCGACGCCAGCGGGAGAGCGAAGCCCTGCAACTCGTGGAGCTTCTCGACACCCGCCTGAAGGCGGAGCCCGACCTGAACCTGGTGATCGCGGGCGACTTCAATGCGGGCCCCTTCGATCGCTCGATCGGCGTCTACAACGACGCCGGCTACGTCAATGCCTACACCCATCGGTGGAAGCAGGAGGGCGACACCCGGGCCCTCTTCCGCACCCACGAATCGGATCGAGTGATCGACTTCCTGATGATCCATCCGAACGCGGATGCCGAAATCGTCGATCGGACGTTCCAGGTCGTCGGTTCGCTTCACCCGGGCGACGAGTACGACTGGCGGAACGACGAACCGCCCTCGGGGTACGCCGCGGACCACTACCCGCTGGT
>JAACEA010000352.1 GCA_009936695.1 Planctomycetia bacterium | reverse complement strand
TCCCTGGCCTGTCCCACCGTCGCCGCGATCAACGGTGCCGCCCTCGGCGGCGGTCTCGAGATCGCGATGCACTGCGACGCGCTCGTGGGAACCGTGGTGGGCACCGATGAGAAGCCGTGGCGGATCGGACTGCCCGAAGCAGGACTCGGGCTCTGCCCCGGCTGGGGCGGCACCCAGATGCTTCCGGCACGGATCGATCCCGCGGTCGCGATCCAGGCGACCGCCACGGGCCTGACCTTCAAGTCGACGGATGCCCCTGAAGGACTGCTCGACCTGATGGTGCCCGCCCGGGATCTGCGAACCGCAGCCTACACCTGGATCCGCGAACATCGCGGCGCCGAACAGGACCGGATCGCCCACGCCGCGCCTCGATCGATCAACGACTCCAACCGCGAGGCGATCGCCGGAGGACTCGACTCCGCGATCGCCGCAGTCGACACCGAAGATGCATCCACCGCCGTCTTCGAGGCCATCCGCGTCGGACTCGCCGACGGGTGGAACGAGGCGATCGCCGCCGAACGCCGACTGCTGACCGGACTTCGACACACCGACACCGCACGTACGCGACTCGAGGCCTTTCTCTCGAAGGCCTGACCCGATCCCCTTCGGAATCCCGCCACGGACCGGCGGTGCCTTTCTTCGAACCACGCCCCCGCGGCGTCCACCCCGACACCCAAGCCCGACCTGGAGTGAACACGATGGCTTCTCCCGACCTCGCCAAGGACCTCAAGAACGTCTCCGAACGCGATCGCAAGCAGATCGAACAGGCTCAGGAGATGTTCGGCGCCGATCCCGAGATGATGGGGTTCGTCAAGAACATGTTCTGGGGCAACTTCCGGGAGAACCTGGTCTTCCCGTATCCCGAAGTGTCGGCGGAGGAGACCGCGAAGTGCGATCAGCTGCTCGCGGCGCTCGACGACTACATGAAGAACGAGCATCCCGCGATCGAGATCGACCGGGAGCAGGAGATCCCCGATTGGGCGATCAAGCGGCTCTTCGAGATCGGCGTCCTCGGGATGACGATTCCCGCCGAGTTCGGCGGGCTCGGACTCGGCATCACGAGCTACAACCGCGTCCTGGAACGCATCGGGCGATCCTGCGGGTCGACCGCGGTCCTCGTCTCGGCCCACCAGTCGATCGGATGCAAGGCCTTGATGCTCTTCGGAAACGACGAGCAGAAGACCCGTTTCCTCCCCCGAATGGCGAAGGACACGCTGAGCGCATTCTGCCTCTCCGAGCCGAACGTCGGCTGCGACGCGGGTGGACAGGAGACCCGCTGCGAACTGAGCGAGGACGGCACCCACTACATCCTCAACGGCGAGAAGAAGTGGGCGACGTCCGGCGCCCTCTCCGGTCTCTTCACCGTGATGGCGAAGCATCGGATCGTCGATCCGAAGAGCGGCGAGACCAAGGACAAGGTGACCGCCCTGATCTGCACGCCGGACATGGAAGGCGTCGACATCTACAGTCGCAACCGTTCCAAGTGCGGCATCCGAGGCACCTGGCAGGCGAGGATCCGGCTCAAGGACGTCAAGGTCCCCGTCGAGAATCTCCTCCACAAGGAGGGACGCGGACTGAACGTCGCGCTGACCTGCCTCAACTACGGCCGATGCACGCTTTCCGCGGGCATGGTCGGTGCCGCCCGGTTCAGCCTCGAACAGGCCGCGAAGTGGGCGAAGTACCGGTACCAGTTCGACCGTTCGCTCGGCGACTTCGAACTGGTGCAGCGCAAACTCGCGGACATGGCGGCGTGGGTCTATGCGATGGACTCGATGCTCTACATGACCACCGGGTTCCTCGATCGGCATGACGAGGACATCATGCTCGAGACCGCGATGTGCAAGGTCTTCTGCTCCGAGTGGGGATATCAGACCGTGAACGACTGCCTGCAGATCATGGGCGGGGAGTCGTACATGACCGAGAATCGCGTCGAACGGATGTGGCGGGACAGCCGGATCAACACCATCGTCGAGGGTGCGAACGAGGTCATGCACTCCTTCGTCTTCGCCTACGGCTCGAAGCAGTTGGGCGAGTGGATGCTCTCGGTCAAGAACAACCCGACCCGCAACGTCGGCGCCGGGCTCCGCATCGCCTCGCAGCTGTTCCTCGGGATCCGGCCCGCGGCGCCGAGAGCCGGGATGGCCCACGACCGGATCATGCACCTCGTCGAGGAATGCATGCTCCGGATCCGGGAGTTCAGTCATCAGGTGAAGATGATGTTCAAGGAGCACGAGGAGTCGCTGATCACGAACCAGTTCATCCAGGAACGGCTCTCGCTCGGCGCCCTCTGGATCCATGCGATGATCTGCTCCCTCTCCAAGTTCGATTCGAACCTGAGGAAGGGGCTCGACGGCGCCGCCCTCGAACACGAGATGAAGATCATCGAGCACCTGTGTGCCCGCGGGAACGCCGCGTTCGCCGACGCGATGCGATGTCTTCGCAGCAATGACGACGCGACGACCCGCCGCGCCGGGCTCAGCGTCCTCGCGTGGATCGACCAGTACCCGACCGACGATTACGTGACGCCGGAGACCAGTCCCGTCGCGGACGCCAAGGGTCGGGACGGACATGGCTTCCACGCCGATCAGAGCCAGATCCAGCAGTTCGGCGAGGGGTCCGCGTTCAGCGGGGAGAAGGTCTGAGGAACGGAGCCACGGCCCGAGCGGCCAACAGGAGGACAGCAGCGATGAAGCTTCTTCAGAACATGACCGTCATGGGCCACGAACGGGTGGCCTTCCATCAGGATCCCGAGAGCGGCCTTCGCGCCGTCATCGCGATCCACGACACCACGCTGGGGAACGCCCTCGGCGGAACGCGTCGGTGGTGCTACGGCAGCGAGGCGGACGCCATCATGGACGTCCTCCGACTCTCCGAAGGCATGACGTACAAGGCGGCGGCCGCGGACCTCGCGATGGGCGGTGCGAAGAGCGTCATCCTGCTCGACACGCCCGGCCAGGAGGGGACCGAAGCACAGGCTCGCGCGATGGGTCGCTTCGTCGACACGATGGAGGGCGCGTACATCGCCGCCGAGGACGTGGGCGTGAGCCCGCAGTTCTGCGCGTGGATGCACGACGAGACCGCCCACGTCATGGGCGACGAGGGTCACGGCGGCGATCCCTCGCCCTTCACCAGCCTCGGCTGCTTCAACGCGATGAAGGCGTGTCTCGCCTTCGCCGGGCGTCCGATCGACTTCCACGGCATCACGGTCGGGATCCAGGGGCTCGGGGCGACCGGATTCAAGCTTGCCCGATTCGTCCGCGAAGCGGGCGGCGAGGTCGTCGCCACCGACGTCAACCCGCACGCGATCCGACAGGCTCAGGACGAGCTCGGCGTCCGGGTGCTCGGCGACGATGAGGATCTCTTCACCCTGCCCGAGATCGACATCCTCGCACCCTGCGCGCTCGGCGCGGTGCTCGACGCGAAGAACATCGCGACGCTCTCCGCACCGATCGTCTGCGGCACCGCGAACAACATCCTCGCCGAACCGGAAGCCGACGGACAGCTCCTGAAGGACCGAGGCATCGTCTACGCCCCCGACTTCGTGGCGAACGCCGGAGGCGTGATCCGCCTGGCGGGACTCTATCTCGGGCTGACCGAGGCACAGGTCGACGAGAAGGTGGACCGGATCGAGGAAACGACCCTCGAAGTCCTTCGACGGACCGCGAGTCACGCCAGTGCCTACGACGCGGCCGTCGCCTACGCCCGCGAACGGATCGATGCAGGCAGGTCGACGGCGACCGCCTGAAAGGACTGGCATTCCGTGTGAATCAAAACGGCCTCCGTCGATGACGGAGGCCGTTTCACATCCGGAACCATCAACCGCCTCCACGTTCCGATCGTCGATCGAGCCCGCAGATCAACTGAGCCAGCACGGCGGCGGATCTGAGATCGAGCCCGAGGAGAGACCGTCGCAGAAGATCCCTCGCGGCCGCGAGCCGATGTCCCGCGTGCCATCGCTCGCGTGCGGCGCGGCGACCGGCGGATCGAGATCGCCGGCGAAAATCGTGGCCGATCCTCCCGAGTGATTTCGAATCGAACCAGTCTCCGAGCATCCGATCCGCACGTTCCCGGCAGGACCACGCGCGACCCCCGTTCGAGGAGAGGCTTGAATCGCTGATTCGATAATCGCCACCGCACCAGTCGGTGCGTCGACACTCCGCGAGGTGGATCAGCCGGATAAACACCTCGTAGTCCTGATTGTTCGTGAGTTCAGGACGAAATCGACCACCGTCGCGCTCAAGCAGGTCGAGCGCCGCGATTCGAAAGACGGAAAAACTCGGGAGCACGGCACCGGTGTTCTTGAGGTACCAATCCAATTCGATCTCCGCCGAGGCGACCGGTTCGGTCGGACCGGGTTCTTCGACACCACGAGGCGAGCCGTCATTCCAGTTGAGAAACGATGAACAAGCGAGCATCGTGTTCGGGTGCGGCTGCAAGAGACCGTTCATGGTCCTGAGAAAATCAGCAAACGGAAGATCATCGCTATCGAGAAACCAGATGGCATCGACTTCATGTCGATCGGTCATCCACGCCGCACCGACGTTCCGTGGCGTCGCCGGACCTCCGGTGTTCTCGGGAAGCACGATCACGCCGGGGTTCACTCGGTGTTCGGTGACGACGGACTCGAGCTCGGGATCCGGGCCGTCGATCACGACGACCACCGCCACCGGTGGATGCGTCTGCAACGCAACCGCATCGAGCGCCTGCGAGATCGTCTCCAGCGCCCGGAATGCGGGGATG
>JAACEA010000351.1 GCA_009936695.1 Planctomycetia bacterium | reverse complement strand
TGACCGTGGTGACTGAGAAGCTATTACATTAAACATGGTGATGACGGAACTCCATGAGAAGGGGAAGGCCGCGAAGCTCGCCGGACTCCCCGACGACACGCGTCGAATCGCGATTCGACGGGAATGCGCGGCCTATGCGGCCAAGTTCATCAAGTTGCAGTCGGGACAGATGCGGCGTCTCCTGACGATCGCCGACTACGACGATCCCTACCTGACCATGAACCCCGGATACGAGGCCCGCACCATCGAGGTGTTCGCGGACCTCGTGGAACAGGGCGTGGTGTACCGGGACCTGAAGCCCGTCCACTGGTCGATCGAGAACCAGACTGCACTCGCCGAGGCGGAACTCGAATACGAGGATCGCGAGGATCCGCAGGTGTTCGTCGATTTCGAGGCCACCGATCGGGAGGCGACCGGGCGGGCCTTCGATCTGGAACTCGAAGCCACGCCGAGCTTCATGATCTGGACCACCACCCCCTGGACCCTGCCCGCGAACCTCGCGATCGCGGTCGGGCCGCGATACCGGTACGTGCTCGCACGGATGGACGGACAGGAGACGGTCGTCGCCCGTGAACTGCTCGAGGCGGTGGTCGAACAGTGCGGAATCGAGGAGGTCGAGGTCCTCGCGGAATGCACCGGGGCCGATCTGCTCGGTCTCGAGTACCGCCATCCGTTCATCGATCGGGTGGGACGGATCGTCGAAGCCGACTACGTGACGCTCGAGGACGGGACCGGACTCGTGCACACCGCGCCTGGTCACGGACAGGAGGACTACCGGACCGGCCAGCGCGAGGGATTCGACGTGTACTGCCCCGTCCTGGGTGACGGCACCTACGACGAGACCGTGCCCGACTGGCTTCGAGGAAAGTCGATCTGGGACGCCAACGGCCTGATCGCGGACCACCTGCGGGAGAGCGGGCACCTCGTCCATCACGAACTGTTCATGCACAGCTATCCGCACGACTGGCGATCGAAGACGCCGGTGATCTTCCGATCCACGGAGCAGTGGTTCGTGGCGGTCGATCGGGCGACGGTCCGGGACGGACGCAGCCTCCGGGATCTCGCGATGGAGGCCACCGGCGAATCGGTCGACTTCATTCCGGAATGGGGACGAAACCGCATGCGGGGCATGGTCGAGTCCCGTCCCGACTGGTGCCTGTCGCGCCAGCGGGCCTGGGGACTGCCGATCCCGGCGTTCCGCGGCCCCGACGGTGAGGTCGTCATGACGCCGGCCTCGGTTCGCGCGGTCGCGAAGGCGTTCGAGGCCCGCGGCTCGGATGCGTGGTTCTCGGAGTCGCCGGCGGAACTGCTCGCGGACTGGGATCCGTCGCAGGATCCGGGCGTGACCGACGATCTCGATCCGTCGACGCTCGAGAAGATGTATGACATCTTCGACGTCTGGTTCGAGTCCGGCTCGAGCTGGGCGGCGGTGATGCGGGCCCGCGACCAGGGCATTCCGGCGGACCTCTACCTCGAGGGAAGCGACCAGCATCGCGGCTGGTTCCAGCTCTCGCTCCTGCCGGCGCTCGGCGCCACCGGGGCGCCGCCGTACCGCACGCTCCTGACGCACGGCTTCATGGTCGACAAGGACGGCCGGAAGATGTCGAAGTCGTCCGGCAACGCCCTGAGCGTCGACGAGCTGCTCAAGGACTTCGGGGCGGACGTCTGTCGCTGGTGGGTCTGTTCGCTGCCCTTCGAGAACGACATCAAGGTCGACCTCGACTTCTTCAAGGTCGCGGGCGAGAGCTACCGCAAGATCCGCAACACGCTTCGATTCCTGCTCGGAAATCTTTCGGACTTCGACGTGGATCGCGACGGCATCGCGCTCGATGCGATCGAACCCGCGTCGATCGACGCATGGGCCCTCGCGGAAGCGGTCCGGGTCGAGCAGCGGGTTCGACACGCGTTCGCGACGTACGCGTTCCGCGACGCCCATCAGGTCCTCTACGACTTCTGCAACGAGACGCTGAGTTCGATCTATCTCGTCGCGACCAAGGATCGCCTGTACTGCGACGCGGCGGACAGCCACCGTCGTCGACGCACCCAGACGGTCATGCACGCGATCAGCGACCTGCTCTGCCGCCTGCTGGAGCCCGTGGTGCCCCACACCGCCGACGAGGCGTTCCGGGCGCTCCACGGGGATGATGCCGCGAACGTCCATCTGGCGGGGCCACTCGATCTGTCGGCGACCTGCGATCACGAATGGTCGGCCGTGATCAATCTCCGCGACGCGGCCCTCAAGCGACTCGAGGAGGCGAAGGCCGACGGCATCGACAACCCGCTCGACGCCGGGCTCGTGATCCCCGATCCGGAGGGGACGTTCGCCCGTTTCGGCGAGGATCTCGCCGATCTCTGTGGTGTGAGCCGAGCCCGGTTCGAGGCCGGACTCGGTGAAGTCGAGATCGAGGATCTCCGGGACGCGCCACGATGCGAGCGGAGTCGCAAGCGTGACGGCACCGTTCGGGAGCGATCGGACGGTGCCTTGCTTTCGGATCGTGATGCCGCCGCCATCGGGCTCGACCCCGCGAGCTGATCGTGACCCGGGCGTGGGTGGCTCGCGAACCCCGCATCCGGTTCCAGACCATCGAACGTGCAGAGCGACCCCTCGGATCTCCAGAGAGATCCGAGGGGGCTCACATCGAAATCGAATGGTCCGCTGGACGGCCTCGACGTCGAAGATCCCCCGGAAACGCCGCCACGATGTTCGAGAATGGGGGGAACGGACGCAGTCCCCGTCATCCGTATGCCGATCCGGGACGTGGATCGACCCGAACGGTGTGGCTTCGGGAGTCCGTAGTGACGATCGCAGCGGGCGTGACAGGCTCGCCGAGGAAATCTCCCAACGGGGGCGCCCTCGGAGATTGCGATCAGGGCGTCCGGTGGTGAAGCGACCTCGCGCGATCCCGGGAGACGCTCGGGGGTCGGGGGCCGGGATCGTCGTGATCGTGCTGGTTGTGGGAGTCGGCGCCCGCGGCTGGTGTCAGCTGACGCGGGAGCCCGGCTTCACCGGCTTGTCGATGGTGACCACGACGACATCGCGTTCATCAGGGCCCGGCTTGCCTTCCGCATCCTCGGTCGGGGCGTCCTTCAGGTCGCTCGCGGCGAGGATCATTCCCTGGCTGATCTCGCCCCGGAGTTTCCGAGGCTCGAGATTCGCGACGATGACCACCTGCTTCCCCACGAGTTCCTCGGGGGCGTACCACGCCTTGACCCCGGCGCAGACCTGTCGACCCTCGGAAGATGCCGAAGACTCGAGAAGCGTCCGTCGCCTCGAAGCTCTCGCCGGCTTGGCCGCCGGTGCATGGCGACGAGTGGCTGCGGGGGCCGCCTGAAGACGGGCCAACTGAGCCTTCAGGCGCTGGGCCTCGGCTCGTAGACTGGCAACTTCGTCGTCCTCCC
>JAACEA010000350.1 GCA_009936695.1 Planctomycetia bacterium | reverse complement strand
GGCGGCCCGGGCTTCGGGTCCGTCGATCATCTCGGTATTGAGGTTGGGCATCTTCATGGCGGTGAGTCCTGATGTGCGTCGGGGATCCATCCCATGATAGACGAGAATCCGGACCGGTTCGTCGTGGTTTCGCCATGCGCCGGCGTTCGAGCTCGAGGATTCAGATGGCCGGGCCGGTGTCGACCGGGAAGGACGGCGCGGAGCCGTCGAGCACGTTGGCGATGTCCGCGATGCAGATCCGGGTCAACTCCATGCGATCTTCGACCGTCGCCGATCCGATGTGCGGAAGCAGGACGACGTTGCCCGCATCGAGCAGACGAGGATCGATCTTCGGTTCGTGTTCGAAGACGTCGAGTCCGGCGCCGTGGATCCGTCCCGCATGCAGGGCCTCTGCGAGCGATCCTTCATCCACCACCGGCCCGCGACTCACGTTCACCAGCACGGCGGTCCGCTTCATCAGGCCGATCGTCCGGGCATTCATCAGATGTCGAGTGGAGGAGTTGAGGCTCGTGGTGAGGACGACGGCGTCGGCCAGGGGCAGGCCGGCATCGAGCGTGACTCTGGAGGCGGAGATGGGTGGTCCATGAAGATCCGGTTTCTCGGAACGGGCGGTGTAGAGGACTCGCATGTTCCAACCGATGGCTCGGCGGGCCACGGCCGCACCGATTCTCCCGGCACCGACCACGAGCAACGTGCCACCAGTCAATCGGTGGCCGAGAAGCAGCTTCGAGTCGTAGCCTCCCCATGATCCCGATTCCGCCAGCGTGATGCCCTCTCGAAGGCGACGCGTCGTCGCGAGCAGGAGCGTCCACGCGATGTCGGCGGTGGGCTCGACCATCGGCGGGGGCCCGTTGCACACCAGGACGTTGCGTTCATGGCACGCGGCGAGATCGATGTTGTCGATGCCGACGGCGTAGTTCGAGATCACGCGAAGGGCGGGGCCCGCGGCGTCGAGAAATGCGGCGTCGATGGTGACGGTGAGTGGAGCAAGCACCGCGGTCGCGCCACGGACGATCTCCCGGACCCGCTCCGGCGGAAGCGAGCCGGCATCCGGCGTGATCGTGATTTCGGACCGGTGGATTCCACGTTGCAGGAGGAGCGAGAGCGGATCGCCGACGCAATCGAGCAGGACGTGGATCCGCCTCGTTCCGGGTCCTGGGTTCTTGGTTCGTTCGGGTGGCTGGCTCATGGGCGTGGAGGCGGGGGAGGATCGATGCCATCCGAGGTTCTTCCCACGATCATCATCTGGACATGGCGTCGGAAGCTCTCGGCCTTGTGGAAATCGTGGAATGGACGAGACCGGACCGGATCCACCATCGGTGGTTGCCGGACCGCCTTCCGGAGTCCTTCCGCAAGCGCTTTCAGGTCACGGCAGTCCACCTCGGTGCCCAGCCCGAACGATCGGATGCAGTCGCCGATGTAACCGTAGTTCGATCCGAGGACCGGACGTCCCATCTGCGCCGCGGTGTGAAGGATCCCCGACGCACCGAAGTGCTGCGGGTAACAGGCGGTCACGATGTCGCAGGCCCGGAATGCGGCCGAGTAGGCCGGCGCGTCGACGGCCTCGTCGATGATTCGAATTCGACCGGTGTCGAGATCCCCGGGCCGTCTTGCGACCGCGGCCCGAACGTCGCCGGAACAGCGACCGACGATGAGGAGCGTGGCATCCGCTTCCGCAGGCCAGGCGTCGACGAGTCGGTGCGTGCCCTTGCGGTCGGCGTGTTCCCCCGCGGCGAGGAAGACGGGTCGATCGTGCTCGATGCCGAATCGATCTCGAGCATCACGCTTTGAGATGTCGGCGGGGATCTCGGCATGGCCCGGGAGCAGCGTGACCGCGCGCCGTGGGCCCATCGCACCGTCGATCCGATGATCGAGCGCGGCGAGTCGAGCGGAGGTTCTTCGCAGACGACGCCGAATGAGTTCCCGTTTCACGGCGAATCGGATCCCGCGGCCTCCATAGCCCACGTAAGGCTGGTGCAGGATCAGAGAGGTTTCTTCCGAACGGAGCAAGTCGTGGGCGCTCGAACCTCCACCGAGAAAGAACGCCACGGCGTCGGAACTCGGCACCACCACTCGATCCGCACGCGTCCTCGTGATCTCCTTGGAGATCGAATCGACTTCAAGGCCGCCGTGGCGATCATCGATTCGAGCATATCCGGCGTCGGGCCCGGTCAGCGTCCGACGCATCTCGATTCCATCTTCCGCGATCCCCTCGGTCGCGATTTCGAGCATTCGTCGCGGTGATTCGGCATCCGAGTCGCTGACGGCCAGGATCACTTCGTGATCGGTGGCCCCGAGTGCGGTCGCGATCTCCCGGGCGAAGAAGAGATGGTGGCCGGTCCACTTCGATTCGGCGACCAGGATTCTCACGGCGCGGACTCAAGCATCGACTCGATCACGCTGCATGCGGCATCACCTGAGTCGACGAGGTTCTGAAAATCGATTCGAACGATCTCGAACCGGCCACGGACATCGAACCCCAACGAGTCCACGCCGACGATCTTCGGATCCTCCAGTTCGATCTCGGCATGTTGAAGCACGAGTCGACGAAGGCCGGTGCCACTCGACTCGTTGAATCTCCGGCAGATCGAGGGTTCGGCGTCCGCGATCGGGTTCGCGGGCATCATGGCTTCGCCATCGATCGCCAGGTCGCGGAACTTGCAGAAGTCGATGGACATCGTGGCCCACCGCACGTCGGGCGGTTCGCCGTGGTAGATCCTCCACCGATCCGCGAGGATTCCGTCCGGCCCGGACTCCTCGAATCGGTCGAGGGTGACCATGAGTTGGATCACGTCGTCGTCCGGGTCATCCGGTTCCTCGGGAAGGTGCAGGGCGCAATCGGTCGATCGAAGCATCGATTCCATCACCGACGCGACCAGCCGGCCATCGGGCGCGACCACGATTCGAATCGGCATGTACTCGGTGTCGAACCGAAGCAGGCCCGAGAGATTTGCACGCAGGAATGCGATGGCCGGACGAAGTTCTTCGGGAATGTCCATCGCTGGATTCTATCGATCCGTCGCCCGGTGACGGACCGCCGATCGAACGAATCCCCGATCCCCAAGTACACTCGGATCCATGTCACTGATCTGCGTTTCCATCTTCGTCGACTCGCCGGATGACGTCCCGTCCGCGCTGGAGCGTGCCTCGGACGCGGTCGCCGAGGGGGCGAGGATGATCGAGTGGCGTCTCGATGCGGTGGCCGAGGATCCCGATGGCCTGCCCGCCATTCTGAAACTTCTCCGCGGGGCTCCGGCGCCCTGCATCGCGACCATCCGGGCCGAGTCGGAGGGCGGGACCTGGGACGGGAACGAGCAGGATCGAATCTCCCTGCTGGAGGCCATGGGGACGTCCGATGATCCGCCCGCCTACATCGATCTGGAGCAGGCCGCCTGGGGCCGCAGCGCCAACCTCCGCCAGAAGGTTCGCCTCGCGATCGACCATGAATCACAGGTTCGGGACATCTCGTCCCGTCTCATCGTCTCGAGTCACGATTTCGGAGGCCGGCCCGCGAATCTGCTCGCTCGGGTCGCCGAGATGATCGAGAACGAGGCCTGCGCGGTCGGGAAGATCGTGTTCACGGCCCGCAGCGTCCGCGACAATCTCGAGGTGTTCGACCTTCTGACCGAGCGGCGCAAGCCGATGATCGCCCTCTGCATGGGCGAGTTCGGTGAGATGAGTCGGGTGCTGGCGCCGAAGTTCGGGGGCTTTCTCACCTTCGCCGCATCGGATGCCCGCACCACGACCGCGCCGGGCCAGCTCACCACGAGAGAGCTTCGCGAGGTGTTTCGATTCGATGCGCTCAAGGCCACGACTCGGGTCTACGGACTGGTCGGTCACCCGATCGGGCATTCCCGCGGTCCACTCATTCACAACCGTGGATTCGAGGCGATCGGTCACGATGGTGTCTATGTCCGAATACCGGTCATGCCGGGCTGGGAGTCGTTCAAGGCCAGTCTCGTTCAACTGATCGAGCACCCGAGGCTCGATTTCTCGGGTTGCAGCGTGACGCATCCTCACAAGGAACACCTGGTCCGCCTGGT
>JAACEA010000349.1 GCA_009936695.1 Planctomycetia bacterium | reverse complement strand
GGACGGCGCGGCCCTCGCCGGCGGCCCGACCGAGGACCTCCTCACGCACGACCCCGGGCAGGACCGGCGACGGAAGGCCACCCTCCGGTTCCTCGCCTCGCGCGATGGGCGTCGAGAGTTCGTCATCCTTCACCAGGATCACGTTGCTCACGCAGCCACCCGCGAGGTGGTTCGAGACCGTGAACCACAGCGCCTCACTCGCGTTCTTCGCGGCCGCGGCCTGAAGTTCAGAGAGTCGCGACCAGTACGAAAGCGTCTTGTGCGACGCGAACGGATCGAGCGGGTTCGCCCGGGCGTCCGCCACCGTCGCCCGGATGCCCTTGTCGAAGAGTTCGTCGGGATACGCGGTCGCGGGCTGGACGACGATCATGATCGTGGGCTCGTGCCCGTCGCCACCGCCGTGAAGCAGGTTCAGGTCACCGCCGGTGATGGTCACCCGCACCCTCGAAACCTCGAGCGCGGCCGTGTCCACCGTGGACTGGATCGCCTCCGCGAGCGGTCCGGATCGAAGTTGTTCGCTGAGCCGAAGAGCACGCAGCGAATTCTCGAGCCGGTCGAGATGCTGGTGGAGATGCAGCACTCGCGACCCGCGGGCGGTCATCGTCTCGAACAACCCGACCCCGTGCTGGAAACCGGCATCGAACGCGGAGACCCGCGCTTCGTCGACCGTCTCGATGCTTCCGTTCAACCAGACCGTCGTCATTCGATTCGCTCCTTCGCTTCGTCCATCGCCGAAGTGTCCGCCCGACGGACCGACCGCAGTTCCGCAGGAACACCCTCGAGATCGAGCTCGACCCGACCACCGGCCGCGCCGGTGACGACCACCGTCGCGAGGTGTCCGGCGTGATCCGAGACCACCACGACCGACTGGATCTCCCGTGGCGGCAGGAGGGCCGCGATCGCGGTTCGCGCCGTGCCCTCGATGCTGAAGCCCGCGGATGGTGGTTCGTCCGACGTTCGGATCAATTCGGCGACGAGGTTCCGGGCCCCCGCTTCGACCTCCTGCGGCCGCTTCGCGAAGTACCCCACCAGTCCACCGGCCGCGAGGGCGATCGCGGGATAGAGGAGCCGGCGACCCCAGCCTGAACGACCTTGTCGGGAATTCCCAAGCATGAGGTGGGAAGTGTAGACGACGCTCGATTCTGCGATGATGCCCCGGTCCTCATGCTCATGCCCGCCTCGCCAAGATCGCTCGCCGCCCGGATGCGTCGCGAAGGACGCAGACCGGCGGTTCCCTGCCCTTCGTGCGGGCACGACCTTCGATCCGGAAGCAGGCTCGCGATCGCCGATCCGCCTCGGATCGCCCGACGATGCGCCGGCTGCGGCAACGCGGTCTGGAGTTCGTTCTCACGGGTGATCTGGCAACCGCGTCGCTTCATCCGCTTCTCGACCAGCGTGATCACCATGCTGATCGCGATTTCGATCCTGATCCTGATCGGGGTGGTCGTGTCGGCGGTGGACCCGCCGCCGGAATCCGTATCCGTGTTCGTGGTGCTGGCTTCCTATGCGATCTTCGGCGGATTCGCCGGTCTCCTTCTCCGCATCTTCATACCCACCGCGGATCGCATCGCCCTCGCGGTGCTCACCGTCGCTTCGATCGCCGGTGCGATCCTCTTCGAGGGCTGGTTCCTGCTCGTGATCACCAACGAAGACTTCCGGTACATCCGTGCGCCGGAGATTCCGCGCGGCTGGTTGATCGTCGAGACGATCTGGAACGTCACACTGGTCCCGCTCCTTCCCACCGTCACCGGCCTGATCTTCGGGGTCCTGCTCCACGACTCGATCGGATTCGGCATTCGCGCGAGAATAAGGCGGCGAACGTCACTGGAGGCGACGTGAATCAACCTGCTCCCGGTTCCGGCGACAACGGTCCCACCACCGACGAGAACCCGCCGATGACATCGACACCACGCCTCATCGGCACCCGAACCTGCCTCGGCTGCGGCCAGGAGCTGGCCGGGCAGCCGATCAATCGGACCGCCGTCGAGGACCTCCCCTTCGTGCGGTGTTCCGAATGCGGCCGAGCCACGCCGGTCCTCGAGTATCCGGTGATGAGCCGATGGAGCGGCACGCTCGGCGCAGGCCTGCTGTGCCTGCAGGTCCTGGTATCCGTGACGATCCTGTTCCTCACCGGTCTGTTCGGCTTCGCCATCGCCGACGAGATCTGCACCGACGCGCGTCGTGACTTCGGCAACCGGGTCTCCGCGGCGTGGGATGCGAGCTCGCCCCTCGGTGAGAATTCGACCTGGGAGGTCTCCCGGGTCTGGTGGGAGGAGGTCGCGGATCGCACCACCGAAGCGATCCTCGCCGAACCCGACGCCGGGCTCGCACGCGTCTCTCGGATCGAGGTGGCCGGACTGCTGGTGATGGGCATCCCGATGGGCGTGCTGTGGTCCGGGCTCTTCGC
>JAACEA010000348.1 GCA_009936695.1 Planctomycetia bacterium | reverse complement strand
GGCGGCGGCGGTGACGGTGGCGGCGGCGGTGACGGTGGCGGCGGCGGTGACGACGGCGGCGGCGGTGATGGCGGCGGCGGCGACGATGGTCGTGGCGGCGATCCGCCGTCCTTCGATCCCTGCCCGGCGGATCTCGATGGGTCCGGTTCCGTGAACGGCGGCGACCTCGGCATCCTGCTTTCCGCCTGGGGCGGTCCCGGCGAGGCGGATCTCGATGGAAGCGGCGTCGTCGACGGCGGCGATCTCGGTTTCTTCCTCGCGTCCTGGGGCGAATGTCCGGAGGTGATCGATGGCCGCGTCGTGGCCTACTACATCGAGTGGGGGACCTACGGTCGCAACTTCCAGCCAGCCGACATTCCCTACGAGAAGATCACGCACCTCAACTACGCGTTCGCCGACATCGCGCCGGACGGCCGAATCGCGTTGTTCGACGAGTACGCGGCGATCGACAAGTCCTTCCCCGGCGACACGTGGGATCAGCCCTATCGCGGTCTGATCAACCAGATCAACAACGTCCACAAGCCGGAACACCCGCACCTGAAGACCATGATCTCGGTCGGTGGGTGGACGCTTTCCGGTCGATTCAGCGACGTCGCGTTGACGGAGGCGTCGAGGTCGATCTTCGCGGAGAGCTGCGTCGAGTTCATGCGGTACTACAACTTCGATGGTGTCGACATCGACTGGGAGTACCCGGTGGAAGGCGGCCTCGCGAGCAACGTCTACCGTCCGGAGGATGGCGTGAACTACACGCTCCTGCTTCAGGAACTCCGAGACCGACTCGACGTGGCGGGGGCCGAGGATGGTGTCCACTACGAACTGTCGATCGCCGCGCCGGCGGGCTTCGACAAGTATCGTCATCTCGAACTCGACCGCCTGGGTGAGATTCTCGACTTCGTCAACGTGATGACGTACGACCTGCGCGGCGCGTGGGACCTGACGAACACCGGACATCATTCCCCGCTGTACTCGAATCCGGACGATCCGGGTGATCCCGAGATCGCCGAGAAGTACACCGTGGATCACGTGATCCAGGGCTACCTCGCCGGCGGAGTCGATCCGGCGAAGCTCGTGATGGGCCTGCCGATCTACGGTCGCGCCTGGGGTGGTGTCGCCGAGGGTGGCACCGGCGGACTCTTCCAGCCGGCCTCCTCGGTGCCCGCAGGCACCTGGGACGACGGCACGAGTGGCGCGACCGGCGTGAGCGACTTCGACGCCGCGGGAACCGGCCGCGACGGCATCCTGCAGTTGCTTCAGTCCGGGGAATACACCCGGTACTGGGACGACGTCTCCAAGGTCCCGTACTTGCACTCACCCAGTCGTTTCGGCGGCCACTTCATCTCCTACGACGACCAGGAGTCGATCCAGTACAAGCTCGACTACCTGCGCGACCTCGGGCTCGGAGGCGTGATGTACTGGGAGATCACGGGGGATCGCGGGCAGGGGCTCGTCGATCTGATCGCCGAGACCGTGATGGCGAAGTGAAACCAGCGTGATCGCGAGTCGATCGATGCGAACCGCGGGGGGACGGACACGTCCTCCCGCGGTTCATTCGTTCGTCGGTCAATCGTCGATCGACGTCATCACCGTGAGCCGACGATCGAGCGGACGGAAGTGGAACCCGAAATCACCGCTTCCGTTCTCGACCGCGACGGTCACCGCGTTCGGGCCACGACGAAGGGGCACCTCCAGCATCGAACCGAAGGGCGATGCGCCGTGCGTGGTTCGATCGACGAAGATCGTCCGGTCGTTCACGATGACGACGGCGCCATCGTCGGAACCGAAGGCCACGATCGCGGTGGTGTCGTCGGGGGACATGATCCAGCCCGATGCGATCGCGACCGAGTTCTCCGTGGCCGCGGGATCGGCGGCGATTTCGAGAAACGAGAGGAGGCCGTTGGGACGGGTCCGCTTCCGCTCCCAGCCGCTGGTGCCGTCCGTGGTCTCGGGCGGATCCTGCAGCAGGGAGAAACGCCGCGCGAATTCCTCGAGGTCCTCGGCCGCGGGATACGGTCCCGTCACCATCCATGCCCGTGGGCCCGGTCCCGCGACTTCGTTCAGACCGGAGTCCCCGAGGTCGCGAAGTGGCGTGACACCGCGTCGATCGATGAACTGCTGGAGCCGTACGGCGGCGCGATCGGGTGAGCTCGCCGCGAGGGCGCGGAGCGCGGCGGCGGCCAGTCGGTCGTCCGCGTCGTCGTCGGTCATGAGCGCCTCGAGTCGCTCCGCGAACGCCGGCGTGCCCGTCGCCGCTCGAACCGCCCCGAGTCGGACCACGCGCCACTGGTCGGAATCGTCCGTGAGGCCGGATTCGATCCAGGCACGTCGGACTTCGGGATCGAGTTCATCGGTGGCCCTGATCGCCGCGATGATCCGCCGTCGTTCCGCGCCGGAGGCGAGTCTCCATTCGGAAGCGACCTGATCCGCGCTGATGGTCGCGATCCGTCGCTTCACGCGTTCCAGAGGGGGCATCCACGCCGCGTCGAGATCCGCGTCGATTCGAAAGGGGTTGACGATCGCGACCGGTATGACGGGTCGCTTCTTGCCGTCGACCACGGGGGCGAGTGAATCGTCGCCTTCGACGAGGAGCACGATCCAGCCGTCGGTGGCGACGGGGACCTCGATTTCCCCCTCGTAGCGGATCCGATCGCGCGACTGATCGACGGGGATTCGATCGATCTCGTCGCCGTCGAGGATCACCCGGATCCGGTCGACGTCGATCCATGGAGCGGCCTGGATCTCCACCGCGATCCGGACCCGGCCGTCCGCGGCGACGGACGCCATTCGCGGATCGTCATGCAGGCCACGATCGGGAATCGACGCGCGGACGATCGGGCCGCTGGTCACCACGACGTCACCGCTGCGGATCGCCGCGATCATCTCCCGGGGATCGATCTCGCCCGGATCGTCGGTGGACGAGCCCATGTAGTTCCGGGGGACGCCGGCGAAGTTGGCTTTCACGGAGTGGCTGTCGGAGTTGCCGGTGGCGATCGCACGGTGTCCGGTGTCGAGCAGGGCGTACCAGTCGAGCATCGAGGAGTGCGTCTGCGAGCCGACGTCGACGCCATCCGCGTCCGCGGGATCCCGCCAACCCCAGAGCGCGTTCTCGTTCAGGACCTCGATCGCGTCGAAGTCGGCGCTCCAGCGTGGATTGGAACTGGTGCCGGTGGTCTCGTCGAGTTCGACCTGGCTGAAGTAGTCGATGCCCGCCCATCTCGGGTGGTTCACCTGGATCACCGGAACGACGCCGAGGTCGTTCGGCTCCAGCCGGATCAACCGGAACATCGGTGGCGCAGCCGCGAGCCGTGCGGGGATCGGTGGTCGCGTCGGGTCGACCGGGAAGATGTTGAAGTGCCCGATCGGCGTCGACAGTTCGTTGCCGACCATGGAGGTGATCCGCGAACCGGCCTCCAGGGTCTCGATGGTCGGGATGTAGTCGATGTTCCGGTTGTGATCGGTCGCGATCGCGAAGTCGACGCCCTCGCCGACGAGGCTCACGATCCGCTCGGGCATGTTGGAATCGCCATGGCCGGAGTGGGTGAGCGTGTGCAGATGGAAATCGCCCCCGATCAGTCCCGTGGTGTCCACGGCGGGTTGGATTCGAAGCTCCACCTCGAGTCGCCCGCGGGCCGGGATCTCGACCCGACGTCGATCGATGCTCCACTCGATCCCGCGACTGGCGAGCAGTTCGCAGTCGCCGGCGGGGAGGACGAGTTCACCGACGCCGTCGAGGGCGTAGCAGACGTCCTCCCGCACGGCGTGACGATCGCCGAAGGGGCCGCCCATCGCGACGAGGTCGACGTCCGGCGCGAGCACGGTGAGACGGGCGGGCACGGGGACGTCGTCGGGACCGAGGATCCGGTAGGCGAGCACGCCGGTCTCCGGAATCGGTACCCCGGGCGCGGCGGCGGTGGCGACGGCGATCAGGAGGGCGACGATCGTGGAAGGCGTCATCCGGGCACGGTACCACTCGGTCAATGCGAAGACGCCCCCGCAGTCGGCCTGCGAGGGCGTCCGGTGTTCTCAGGCCGAAGCTGCACTCATTCGTTGATCGAGCCGGCCCCGTCGTTGGCCCAGGGGTTGAACTCGCCCGGGGCCCAGCTGCCCCCCCGGTAGTAGGGGTTTCCACCCTGCCAGCCGCTGGTGTAGGGGTTCGCGGCGTTGCCGCCGTTGGGACTGTGGGCGTACGGACTCGCGGGGTTCTGCATCGCCGCATGATGGGGGACCATGTACGCGGGATGGGCGTACCCGTTGAAGCTCGTCGTCATGTGCGGAGCACCCGCGATCGAGTACGACCCCCCGGGGTGGTAGTGGTGGTGGGTGTGGTAGTGGTAGTGGACCTGGGGGGAGCCGATCGCCTGCTGTTCGAGGGACTGTGGGTTCACTTCCCCTCCCGGGCCGTTGTATCCCGCCATCGCACCGCCGCCGGCTTCGGGCTTGCCCTTGATTTCGTAGTTCTCGTCCTGCATGGCGCCGGCCCAGATCATCGGCTCGCTGGTCTGGTTCGTGTTGGCGCACCCGGCGGCGGCGAGGACGGTGAGGAGGAGCATCGGCGTTCGCATCGGTTCGGTCCTTCGGTTGACTTCGAATCCGCCTGACGAGACTGGGCGGCTTCCGGAGATATCGGCCATCTCGGGGATTCGACCGCAGTCAGAACCCCCGCAAGCGGGAGAATCCCGTCCCGGTACCATGCAGCCCGACGGAGTCGGCCGCCGAGGCGCTCCCCACCGAAAATCAGGCAGGCAGGCAGGAGAGCCAGGAATGACCACGACGAGTTCCGACCACCCGATCGCCGGTACGCCGGGCGACGTCCCCGCGATCGACGCGCTCGCGATCAACACCATCCGAACCCTGTCGATGGACGCGGTGCAGGCCGCCAACAGCGGTCATCCGGGCACCCCGATGGCGCTGGCGCCCGTCGCCTACGCCCTCTGGCAGCATCGGCTGAAGTACGACCCCGCCGATCCGATCTGGCCCGATCGGGACCGGTTCGTGCTCAGCAACGGACATGCGTCCATGCTGCTCTATTCCCTCCTGCATCTCGCGGGCGTGAAGGCCGTCAACCCCAAGTACGAGATCACCGGCGACCCCGCGGTGCGGCTCGAGGACATCGAACGGTTCCGTCAGCTGGATTCGAAGTGCCCGGGCCACCCGGAGTATCGATGGACCAGCGGCGTCGAGACCACGACCGGCCCGCTCGGGCAGGGGATCGCGACCAGCGTCGGCATGGCCATGGCGTCGCGCTGGAAGGCGTCTCGCTACAACCGACCGGGCTTCGATCTCTTCGACTATTCCGTCTTCGCGATCTGCGGCGACGGATGTCTGATGGAAGGTGTTTCCAACGAAGCGGCGTCGCTCGCCGGGCACCTCGGCCTGAGCAACCTCTGCTGGATCTACGACAACAACAAGATCACGATCGAGGGGCACACCGACCTCGCGTACGGCGACGACGTCGCCACGCGATTCCTCTCCTACGGATGGAACGTGCTCCGGGTCGGCGATGCCAACGACGTCGATCGACTGACCCAGTGCTTCGAGACCTTCGACACGACCAACGACCGGCCGACGATGATCATCGTCGACAGCCACAT
>JAACEA010000347.1 GCA_009936695.1 Planctomycetia bacterium | reverse complement strand
GGCTCGATCACGCCCTGGTTCAAGAATGTCGTGGCGGTCGACGACGGCTCGTCGGATCGGACCTGGGAGGTCCTGCGGGACTGCGCCCCCCATCCACTCCGCCACTTCGTCAATCGCGGCCAGGGGGCCGCGCTCCAGACCGGCACCGACTTTGCGCTCGCCCAAGGGGCCCGGCGGATCGCCCATTTCGACGCCGACGGACAACATCGGGTCGAGGATCTCAAGACGCTGGTCGCGGGCGTCGCCGCAGGCGAATGCGACATCGCCCTCGGCGACCGCTTCGCCGGCGATGTCTCGGAGATCCCGAAGACCCGATGGCTTCTCCTGCGTGCGGCGGTCATCTTCCATCGCATGATGAGCGGCGTGCGACTCAACGACGTGCACAACGGCCTTCGGGTGTTCTCCCGAGACGCTGCGGCCTCGATCGAGATCACCGCCGATCGCATGGCGCACGCGAGCGAGATCATCGACCTCATCGGACGAAGCGGCGGCCGGGTCCGGGAGTATCCCGTCACCATCCGGTACAGCGAGTACTCGCGCGAGAAGGGGCAACGTTGGACCGGAAGCTTCCGGATCCTCTTCCACTACCTCGTCGGCAGGATCGCCGGGTGACCGCGTTTCAGATCATCATCATCGCCACCCTCGGCATCGTCGCGATCTTCGCGGTGGTCGGGGCGTTCAGACGGTCCATCGGCCGACCGGCCGCGGTGACGATCCTGATCGTCTCGATCGCGGGGATCCTCGCCGCCGTCGACCCCGACCGGACCACCAGAGTCGCCCGGACCCTCGGCATCAACCGGGGAACCGACCTCATCGTGTACCTGGTCACCCTCGTGGTGTTCCAGGGCTTCGTCGTCTTCTACCTGCGGCTTCGCAAGGTCCGACGGGAACTCACGCTGCTCGTCCGCCACGTCGCCATTCTCGAGGCGTCGTCCCGAACCGACCGGGATCGGGACCCGGATGACGCACCGGAAGCGAAGGCCCGCGATTCGTGACGCGGCCCCTGATCCATCTCGGCCTGCACCGGACCGGTTCCACCTGGTTCCAGCAGCATGTGCTCGACGGGCGTGACGGCCGCCCCCCCGGCACGCTCCCCGATCGCGCGGAGACGACCGCACGGATCGTGCTGCCGAGAGAACTCGACTTCGACGCCCTCGCGACCCGCCGGTGGATGCAGGAGGAGATCGACCGCGCCACGAACCGGGGTTCGCCGGTGGTCATCTCGAACGAACGCTTCAGTGGCAATCCCGCCGCGGGCTGGTGCGACGCCGAGCGGACCGTCCACCGACTGGCCGACCTCGTCCCCGACGCCCGGATCCTTCTCGTCGTTCGCGAACAGCACTCCCTGGTTCGATCGATCTGGCTCCAACAGATCCGGATCGGCGGCATCAGCGGAATCGAGGATTTTCTTCGCCCGCTGGATCGGGGTGATCACCGGCTCCCGGCGTTCGATCCCCGGTTTCTCGAGTTCGACCGCTTCGTCGACCTGCTCGACCGGGTCTTCGGCGGGCAGAACGTGCTGGCGCTTCCGTTCGAGGGCCTCTGCGACGACCCCGTTGGACACCTCGAACGGATCGAGGCGTTCTCGGAGATCCCGCTCCCCGCGCCCCCCGAGACCGGGCCGGTGTTCGCGGCACCTTCGCTGCTGGAGGCGGCCGCGCTGAGACGCGTCAACCTGCTCGCGGTCCGAAGTTCGTTGCATCGGGCCCCACCGTTTCCCCGGCTCGCCGGACCCGGACGACGCCTCGCCCACGTCCTCGGCCGAGTGGCCACCGAAGCCGGCGAGAACCGCCGGGGCCGACGGATCGATCGGATCATCCGGTCAAGGCTGGCGGACCTCGACCTCGCGGCCTCCAATCGCCGGCTCTCATCGAGACTCGACATGGACCTCGCCGGCTTCGGCTGGACCACCTGACCCCGCGGTCGGACCCGTGCTTCAGCCCGAGGGCTGCTCGCACTCGAACGCCATGAGACTGCAGATCGGCGGATACTCGACCTCGAGGCGAAACCAGCGAAAGTCCTCGCGTCGACAGTCCAGCGCCCGCGTGGCGATTTCCAATCGCGTCTGCATGCCACCCTTCGAATCGAGCTCGGGGACCTGCGTCGGCTCGATCTCTTGACGCCGGATTCCGATCGGCAGTCGGACCCGCCGGACGTTGTGGATGAAACTCGCGGAGACGTGCAGCTCACTCGCCAGATAGCTGTCGGGCTGCACGTCGGAATCGATCAGGGAATCGTGAATCAGCACGTCGAAGACCGCGAGCGGCGCTGGAACACGGAGCCGCATCAACTGGTAGATGCCGTGGGAATCCCCCTGGACCCGCGTGGGTTGCGCAGCCCGGAGAATCTCGCCGGTCGCCACCGTGAAACTCGACGGATCCGCGGCGTCGAGGGGCGGTGCCTCGAAGATCATCCCTTGATCCCGCTCCTGCGCGTGGAGCGCCGGGAGCGCCCCGTCGCACAACGTCTCGACGATCGGGAACGCGTTCCCCTCGATTCCCGAATCCAGCGATTCACGCAGACTGCTCCGGCTCTCCATGCCTCGATCGTCGACGACTCGTGGACGCGGGAACACGAGCGGAACACCACCACGAAGGCGTCGAGTCCCCGCCAGCGTCCGGATGGTCACGCAATCGAGGAGTCCCTCGACACGGCAGGGATGGAGGATGTCCATCCGGTGGATGAGATCCGCCTTCAGACCCCATACCGATCGGGCGCCCTCGAAAAGCCGCTCGCGATCCGCCAGCGCCGGCGGCCGGTCCTCGGTCTCCTGCATCTCGGAGACCATCGTCTCGAAGACCTTTCGACTTCCGCAGTGCTCCGCGATCACCCCCTGCACCTTCGCGAAGGCGGCCTCGGTTCGCTTCACGTCCTCCGGATCCGCGTCCCGAGCAACGGCCGCGTCGAGGAAGATCCTCATTCCAGCCCCACCGGGCACGTGTCGCGCCGAATCGAACGGCCGGGCCGCTTCGGCGAGATGAGACATCTTCCAGGCGAGCTTCATGTCGATGCCGAGACCACGGGAGATGTCGATCGGCCGGGTCCCGGCCACCTGACGACAGCCACTGATCAGCCCCGCCAACGCACTCCGCAGGCCGGTCATCGCTTCCGCCGCTTCCTCCGCAAACCCAGATTTCGGCTCCGATGAGTACATCTCAGGCTCCTGTGGGGGCCAAGGATACCGCCCTCGGTCCATTGGAACAGGACATCTCCCCCGTCGAGAACCGACGGAGGCGTTCTTGTGGAATCCTGGAAATTTCC
>JAACEA010000346.1 GCA_009936695.1 Planctomycetia bacterium | reverse complement strand
GTCGGACCGAAGTCCACCGACACGCTGGCCGCGAACCTCGAGGCGCTCGGCCCCTTGAATCACGTCGCCCGGGCCGCGATCCGGGCGGCCGACGACCGCGAGATCGAGATCCAGATCGCCGAGGACGGTCGGCTCACGGGTACGTGGGACGGACGTCGGCTCGCCAGCGCACGTCGGCCCGCGGCGGAGACCACGCGACTGGTCGAGGAGATCGATGTCGCGGAACAGGCATGCATCGCGATCATCGGGTTCGGTCTCGGTGATCATGTCGAGGCGTTCGTCCGTCGCCTGCGCGGTACCGGCGTGGTGGTGGTGCTGGAGACCGATGTGGCGCTGCTCCGTGCCGTGTTCTCGCGACTCGATCTTTCGGGGTGGCTGGCCGACGAACGCCTGATCCTGCGGATCGATCCCGACGACTCCGTCGGGCTCGCCGCGAGTCTCGCCGGGGCGCACTCCCTGATGATGATCGGCACGCGGATCGTCGAGCACCCCCCGAGTCGTCCGCGAATCGGCGACGCCACCGGGCGGTTCTCCCGAACGCTCGTCGATCTCGCCGCGACCGCCCGCACATCGACGATCACCTCGCTCGCCCAGAGCGGGACGACGATCGAGAACCAGTTGTCGAATCTCGACCACTATGCGTGCGGCGCCGGCATCGAGGATCTCGCCGGGATCGCCCGGGGCCGGCTCGGCGTGGTGGTCAGCGCGGGCCCGAGTCTTCGTCGAAACCTGTCGGTGCTCGCCGGGCCGGGGGTTCGCGATCGATGCGCGATCGTGGCGACCCAGACCACGCTCCGCCCGCTGCTCGATGCGGGAATCGCGCCGCACTTCGTGACGGCGCTCGACTATCACGAGATCTCGAGTCGGTTCTACGAGGGGCTGGATCCCGCGTCCCTCGAGGACACCGAGCTCGTCATCGACTCCCGGGTGAACCGGGCGGTGACCGAAGCGTGGCCGGGGCGGATCCGCTGCATCCCCTCGGCCCAGCTCGACGAGTTCCTCGGTCCGCTCGCCCGGGGAGGGAATCGACTGCAGGCGTCGACGACCGTCGCGCATCTCGCCTACACCTTCGCCCGGCATCTCGGTTGCGACCCCGTCGCCCTCATCGGACAGGATCTCGGATTCACCGACGGGCTCTACTACGCGCCGGGGACGGCGATCCACGAGGTCTGGCTTCCGGAGCTGAACTCGTTCAACACCGTCGAGACGATGGAGTGGGAGCGGATCGCCCGGCATCGAAACCACCTCTCCGAGCGACACGACGTGAACGGGCGTCGCATCTTCACCGACGCCCAGATGCTGAACTACCTGCAGTCCTTCGAAGTGCGTTTCGCGGAGGACGTCCGGAACGGACTTCGCATCGTCGATGCGACCGAGGGTGGCGTCAGGAAACGGAACACCGAGATCCGATCGCTCGCGGAGACCATCGAGATGCATGCGGGGGGCGGGACCTCCACGATCGCGTTTCCGAGGGCGACGAGCCCCGAAGGTCGGGATCGCGACGCGGTGATCGAGCGTCTCGGGCTGGTCCGGTCCGAACTGGACGAGATCGCCGAGGCGAGCGACCGCACGCTGGAGATTCTGGGGCGAATGCTCGAGGCCCAGTCCGACGCCTCCGAGATGAATCGTCTCTTCCAACGACTCGAAGCGCCCCGGGCGACGGTCGCGGAGCGAGCCTCCAGCCGACGGCTCACGGACTGGTTCAATCAACTCGCCACCTTCCAGCGACTGCGGGCGGACCGGCGGATCCGACTCGCCGACGATCTCGAACCGATCGATCGACAGCGCGCCGAACTCGAACGCGACATCGTCAACGTCCGGTGGACGCGGGACGCCTGTCGCATGCTCGGTGATCTCCTGCAGTCGACGCATCGACTGATGACCGACGGCGTGTTCGAATCGAGACTGGGAGATTCGGAGGGCGTTGCGAAGGCGATGGGGGTGGTGGCTCCTCCGGTCGCGGCGCCGACGGTCGTCGCGGTGGTTCCGATCGATCCGGACCGTGGCGGGATCGGGGTGGGCCGTGGCCTCAACGCGAATCTCGGAGGCCGGTCGATCCTGCAGCGAACGCTCGAACGAATCGACTCGGCGAACGGAATCACGGCCATGGCGCTCCTCGTGCCGGATGGGTTCGACGTCGACGCCGCGATCGATCGCACGAGGATCGAGCATCCGATCCACGTGCACGAGTGCGGAGCCCGGGTGTTCGGGCCCGAACAGGAAGCCATCCGGGTCGCCCGCGCCGTCGCACCGACGTCCTGGCGGGGTGGAATCCACGGGATGACCTGCTTCGACGAGGTCTTCGCACCCGGCCCCACCGCCGCGGTGCTCGCGGCGTTGGACGCCGACGCGGCCCTGCTGGTCGGCGCCGACTGGCCCTTCGTCGCCGTCGACGAGCCGGGCGGGCTCGACGAGATCCTCGAGCGGCACCGGAAGCATCCCGACTCGACGTGGGTGTTCGGACAGGGGCCTCCCGGACGAACCGCCATGGTGCTCGCGCGTTCGGCCGTCGAGATCATGCGGAGGAACCGTTGTCGCGTCGGCACCATCGGCTATCAGCTCGGCTATCGACCGGAGATGCCGGAGGGGGATCCGATCGTCGGCGATGCATGCGTCAACGCCGAGCCCGCGGTCCGAAGCGCGGTCGCCCGCTTCGCAGTCGACACCCCGCGAGAGATCAAGCGGATCGAACGAGCGATCGGCCCGATGCTGCTCGGCGAGTCCTCCCCCGACTCGCGGGAGATCGCGATCCGGCTCGAGCACCGGACCCTCAGCGGGCCGTTGGCGACGCCTCGATTCCTGAGGGTCGAGCTGAACACCGGCCGGACGGGGCGACGGATCGGCACGCCCGAGGCGATCGAGGTGGAGCGGCCGCCGATGCAGGAGTCGATGTTCCGACGGATCGTCGAACCCCTCGCGGACGCGGGTGATGCGGTGCTCTTCCTCGATGGTGCCGGCGATCCGGTGCTGCATCCTCGATTCGACGACTTCATCGAGATCGCGATGGATGCCGGCGTGCGCGTCGTCTCGATCCGAACGGATCTCGCGGGTGATTCGAGCGTCGTCGACCGCCTTCTCGCCACCCGGGTCGGAGTGGTGGAGGTCGATCTCGACGCGGAGACGGCGGCGACCTACCGGCTGATGCACGGCGCGGATCGATTCGAGGAGGTCATCGAGAATCTGGAGCGACTGGTCGTCGGCCGACGCCGACTGGACGGGGACGCTCCCGCGGAACTTCCCATCGAGCTCGCGTTCACGCTTCCGTGGGTCGTCCCCCGGTTCGAGCGAAGGGCCGAGAACGTCGATGAACTTCCCGAGTTCTTCGAGCGCTGGCGACGTCGACTCGGCGTCGCGGTGATCGACGGTCCGGTCCGCTGGCCGGCCGCCACGGGCACGCCGGTCGATCTCCTCAGTCCGACCTGGCCACCACCTCGCCACGACGAGATGGTGAATTCGGTGAGAATGACCGTGCTCGCGGATGGATCGGTTCCAATCGCCGAGACGGACCTCGCCGGGCTGACCAGCATCGGTCGAGTGGGCGAACGATCGCTGCAGGAACTCTGGCAGGAACTGGTCCAGCGCCGGCGCGACTGCTACGAGGGCCGACGCGAAGAACCCGCGATCCTCTCGCCACTCCGTCCCTGAATCCGGACGAATTCCGATCATGAACCAGACCACACCACCCAACGAATCGTCTCTCGCAACCGCGGTGGTGATCGGCCGCGCGGGTAGCAAGGGACTTCCTCGCAAGCACGTCCGACTCGTCGGCGGGGTGCCGATGATCGCGCGAAGCGTCGGTCACGCCCTCGCGTCCCGACGAGTCGGTCGGGTCCTGTGTTCCACGGACGGTGAAGCGATCGCGAGCGCCGCCGCCGCGGGAGGCGCGGAGGTCCTGCTCCGACCCGCCGTTCTCGCGAGTGATCATGCGACCGTCGATGCCGGCGTGCGGCACGCGATCGAGACGTCGGGCGATGACTCGGAGGTGGTCGTCATCCTCTACGGAAGCATTCCCATTCGTCCCGACGACCTGATCGACCGCGCGGTCGAACGACTGGTCGACACCGGCGCGGACAGCGTCCAGAGCTACTCACCGGTCGGAAAGCACCACCCGTTCTGGACCTGTCGGGTGGGCGACGACGGCCGGGTCGCCGCGTGGCAGGAGAACGACGTCTTTCGCCGTCAGGATCTGCCGCCCGCGTTCATTCCGGACGGCGGGGTCATCGCGGTTCGTCGTGATTCGCTCTTTCAAGTCGATCCCGAGCATCCTCACGCCTTTCTCGGAAGAGACCGTCGGGGCGTTCTGAACGAGGCCGGTGCGGTGATCGACGTGGACGACGAGATCGACCTTCTGGTCGCCGAGGCGATTCTCGAGCGACGTATGCGGACCGAGGCCTCGTCGACCCGCGTGGGGGCAGGTTCGTGAAGATGGCCGGGGTGCGGGTCGGATCGCGACCGATCGACACGGAGGGGCCGACCTACGTCATCGCCGAGATCGGCGTCAATCACGACGGGTGTCTCGACCGGGCCCTCGAGCTCGTGGGGGCCGCGGCGGACGCCGGGGCCGATGCGGTGAAGTTCCAGTGGTTCGAGGCGGAACGGCTCGTGGGCGATCCGGATGCGATCGCGGACTATCAGCGCCGTGCGAACGTGGCGAATCAGCACG
>JAACEA010000345.1 GCA_009936695.1 Planctomycetia bacterium | reverse complement strand
CCGCTCGGCGTGAAGGGCCTGTGCCTGCTCCGCGGTGATTCGATGTCCTCGGATCGGTTCCTCGCGGGACTCCGGAGCGAACGGAGCGGGTCCTATCCGGGTTGCTGGGAATTCCTGCCGGGAGGTGGCGTGCCGCCCGAAGACGACGGGGAGGTCCGGCCGGATCTGGTGTTCGTCCGCGAACTCCGGGAGGAATGTGGACTCGAGGCGATCGACGAACCGGTGCCGATGGCGATCCTCCGGGACGATGCGGTCGGAACCTGGGAGGTCGTGTATCGAGCCACCATCGATCGCGTCCCGGCGTCCGCGCCCGATTGGGAACACGATCGAGTGGCCGCGGTCCGGCCCCGGGAGCTGCCCGATCCCGCGAGCGATGCCGCCGTGATGCTGGTCCCGCTCGCGGAAGCGATCATCGAAGCGTCCGCCGCCCGTTGAGTCGGTGGCTCGGGGACGGGCGGATGGAACGGGGGCGGGTCGAATCCGGCGGCTCGGCGTGCCGCGGTGCTACTCCGCGTCGAGCACGAGCGGTGGAGACATCGCGACCAGCATCCGGGCGAGCTCCGGGTGGAGGTCGTCGGAAATCGTGGCGTCGACCCATCGGGTCCGGCCGAGACCGTCGGTGACGATCTGGCTGATCACGTCCCGCAGTCGGATGGCGGTGGTTTCGTCCAGCCTCGCGTCGAGTTGTCCGGCGAGTCTGGCCGGGGTGAGCAGGTCACGAAATCCGTCGGTGGAATCGAGCAGGGCGAGATTGGAGCCGGAGATCGACACGCCGAAGCCGGCGTCGCCGGCGTTTCCTCGCGGCCATCCGAAGCCTCCGCCGCCGTAGAGACCGATCTGATCGTCGACGAGCACCACGTAGCGGATGCTCAGGTTGGTGGCATCCGCACTGACCGGCGTCCGGCCCGCCCGGGGACGCCAGAGGAACTCGACGTGGACGATTTCGGCCTGGTCGAAATCCCGGTCCGCGAGCCGGTCGAGGGGGACGGTGCTGAGGATCAGGGAGGTCTTCGCGGGATCCACCGTGTAGGCGCCGTACGCGAAGGACGTGGTGAGTTGGACGGGCGTCGCGGTTCGTGACGTGAGGGTGACCAGGCCGGCGGTGGTGGATGGCGCACAGGAACCGAGCAACCCGGCGGCGAGTGCGCCGACGGCCGCGATTCCAAGGGATCGGATGCGGTGGAAGGGGTCAGTCACTCGTCGATTCGCCGGTGGCGTCCGCGACGCCGGAGGGCGTCGTGATCGGCGGGTCGGTCGGCGTGGCGCGTCCGCTCGCGACCGGAATGCCCAGCGTGGTCGCCACGTCGCGTTCGACGATGGCTCGCAACTGGCTCCGCGGGATGCCCGGCAGCTGCGTGCCCTGGCTGAAGGCGTTGATCGAGTAGATCGTCTCGATCGCCTTGGCGGGCGTCTCGGTCGGCCAGCCGCTGGCGAAGAGGAGCTTGTCGACGATGTCCATGCTGTTCGCGCCGAGCAGGGCCTGGAACAACTGCCAGGGGCGATGCACGAGGCCCGCGGTGTCCGCGAAGATCCGGGCGTGCTTCTGCAGGAGGACGAGGGTCTCCTCCACCCACGGTGCGCCGATGCCGCTCAGGACCACGGAGAGCCCCGGCAGACTGCGCGCGACCTCGTCCCAGGCGAGGGGACGATCGAACTCGAGGACCGCACCGGGGCCGACGGGCCCGGGCCGGGACACGAAGACCGGGAGCCCGAGCGACTCGCAACGCTCCCACAGTCGCATGGCACTGGAGTGCGTGGGATGGAAGCCTTGATCCGAGGGGCAGACGGTGATTCCGACGAAGCCCATCTCGACGGCACGATCGACTTCGCCGAAGACATCGTTCGCGAGGGGGTCGATGCCGGCGACGCCCATCAGGAGTCCCTGGCTCTTGGAGGCCACTTCCGCGACCCATTCGTTGGGGACGCAGGCATCCTGCCGATCGGCCCGATAGGCGAACACCAGCGCGCCGTCGACGCAGTCGAGGCTGTCCTGAAGCTGCTCCGGCTCGGCTGATTCCTTGATCCAGCGATCGGCCCGGGCGCGGCGAAGGATCTCCGAGGTCTCTCGACCCAGTCGATCCACCGAAGGCCAGATCCGAGTCTGTGCGTCAATCACCATGGTGCGATGCTTTCCAATCTCCGGGAAGCTCCGGCGCACGTGTGCCGGACCGGCCCGAACGATCCCCATTCTACTCGACCGCCGGTCCCCAGATCGAATCCGGAATGGGGTTCGGCCGAATATCGGCCCACCAAACCCCGCTCACGACCCTTGCATCGGTGATATCGGCCGGATGCCTATACTCGCGACATGAATCAGCGGCCCGACATCGACGCCCGTCCGACCGAGCCGGGCACCATCGCCTGGAACGAGGCGGAGCTGGCTCAGGATCCGCACCGGTCGAGCGAGAAGGCGGGCAAGGTTCGATCGATGTTCGCCTCGATCTCCGGCTCCTACGACCTCAACAACCGGCTGCACTCGTTCGGCCTCGACCAGCGATGGCGGGCCCGGACCGTCGCGCTCGCGGATGTTCGGCCCGGCGACTCGGTGCTGGACGTCGCCTGCGGCACCGGGGACCTGACCGAGGCGTTCGCCCGCACCGAAGCGGGCGAGGTGATCGGGGGGGACTTCACGCCGGAGATGCTCGACCAGGCCCGGCGGAAGGCCGATCGCATCGATCCCGAGCGGCGTCCTCGGTACGTGCATGCGGATGCGATGCGGCTCGACTACGAGGATGCGCGGTTCGACGTGGTCACGATCGCCTTCGGAATCCGGAACGTCACCGATCCCGCGGTCGCGATCCGTGAGTTCGCGCGGGTGCTGCGCCCCGGCGGACGGTTGGTGATCCTCGAGTTCGCGGAACCGCGGAATCCGCTGGTGCGATGGGGGAACCGGATCTACACGAATCGAATCATGCCGCTCACGGCCTCCATGGTCGCACGCGACGGTTCGGGCGCGTATCGATACCTGCCGCGATCGATCGAGACCTTCCACTCGCCCGCCGACCTTGCGGGGATGATGCGATCGGCCGGGCTCGAGGTGGTCCGCCAGGTGCCGCTGACCTTCGGGGTCTGCGTGGCGTCCCTCGCCGTCCGGGAATCGTGATCGATCGGGCGTCCGACGGCGTTCGGTTCCGGTTCTGACGGCGACTTCCCGGGGGAATCGGCCCCACCTGCGTCGCACTTTGAAACGATCGGCGTCGTCGCTCCTTCTACAGGTGCCCCCCTTCGATGGAGGATTCCATCGTTCGCGATCAGGCGTCCGGCCGGAGGATCCGACCTTCAGCGCATTTGTGGAGTGACGACATGACCAACGACAGGGAAGTCGACCGTCTGCTCGAACTCGCCCTCCGTGGCGACCGGGCCAGCCTGCGTGTTTTTCTCGATGAAGCGATCGACCGCTCGGCCGATCATCCCCGACACGTGCTCTCCGACTTGATATCTCCGGCGCTCGGCGCTCTCGAGACCGTTTCGAGAGAGGATCGTGCGACCGCCGCGGCGATCGCGATCATGCTGGGATCGATGCGGCTGGCGACGGCGCGGGTGATCGAACGACTTGCGGGCTGGGCGCCATCGCTCGGAGAGGACGGTCGCCGGATCGTCATCTTCAGCGGCGCCGGCGGAGTCGAGATGTTGCAGGCCGAGAGCATGGCCGCGGAGCGCGCATGCGATGGGCACGAGGT
>JAACEA010000037.1 GCA_009936695.1 Planctomycetia bacterium | reverse complement strand
GGGCCGGTCCATGTGGTCGGCGATCGGCATCCTCGCGATCCCGGTGCTGCTGCAGCAGACGCTGACCGCCCTGGTCGGACTGGTGGACAAGATGCTCGCCGGGGGCCTGCCCGAAGCGATCGTGGTCGCGGCGATGGACGGCGTGGGCATCGGTTCGTTCGTCGGCTGGTTCGTCTCGATCGCCCTCGGTGGCGTGGGGCTCGGCGGCCAGGCGCTCATCGCACGAGCGATGGGGGCGGGCGATGGCGAACTGGCATCGCGCGGACTCGGCACGACCATCGTGCTCGGTGTGGCGTGGTCGACGCTGGTCGGCGTGGTGATGTGGTTCGCCGTGACGCCGTTGGCGGCGCTCACCGACCTGACGCCCGACGCCAGCCGCCATGCCGTCGACTACGTCCGGACCATGTCGCTGGGCATGCCGCTCTGCGGCGTGATGATGGTGGGCTCGATGTGCCTCTTCGGCGCCGGCGAGACGCTCAAGCCGAGCATCATCGCCGCCGTGGTGAACGTGGTGAACGTCATCGCCTCGTGGCTGCTTTCCGGGGTCTCGCTCGACATCGCGGGCGTGGAGATCCCCAACCCCGGCGGGGTGGACCCGCTCGAATGGGGCGTCAGCGGCATCGCGGCCGGCACCGCGACGAGCTGGGCGGTGGGTGGAATCATCACGCTCTTCGTGCTGTTCCGGGGCGTGAAGGATCTTCGGCTCGAGCTGCCCCGGCTGCGTCCCGAGCGTTCGATCATGATGCGGGTCGTCAAGGTCGGCATTCCGACCTTCTTCGAAGGCATCGCGATGTGGGCGGTCAGCCTCATCGTGGTCGGCTTCATCGGTCGGATCGCGGCCAAAGCCACGGCGTCCGGGGAAGTCGCCGAAGCCGGCGGGCTCGTGGGCGCCCACATCATCACCGTCCAGTGGGAGGCCTTCAGTTTCCTGCCCGGATTCGCGATGGGGACCGCGGCCGGCGCCCTCGCGGGCCAGTACCTCGGCGCTGGAAACCCCGGCATGGCCCGGAGGGCGCTGATCGCATGCACGGTCATCGGCGTGATCATGATGTCGGCGATGGGCGTGGTGTTCATGCTCTTCGGCCGGACGCTCACCTCGATCATCAGCGATCAACCGATCCATCTCGCCGAGGTGCCCCGCCTCCTCTTCATCTGCGGGACGACCCAGGCCTTCTTCGCCCTGACCATGGTCCTGCGACAGGGGCTTCGCGGGGTGGGCGACACCCGGTGGACGCTGCTGATCACCACCTGCTCCAGCTACGGGATCCGCCTTCCCGCCTGCTGGCTTCTCGGGGTCCACCTCGAACTCGGTCTCGCGGGAATCTGGATGGGCCTGATGGGCGAAATCGTCATCCGCGGGATGTTGTTCCTGATCCGATTCCTCCACGGCGGCTGGACCAGGATCAAGGTCTGAGATCCCGTTCCGGGCCGTCGGACGCCGACGACACGGATCCCCGCTAGCATCGATCGAACCCGGACCGGCCCCCACCGCCGCGTCATTCGCAGGAATCCGCCGATGATCACCCCCGAACCCGACCGCCAGAAGTCACCGACCATCGAACCGAACGCCGATCCCCTCGATCCCGGCTTTCAGGACGCGTTGGTCGCCGGCGAGACGAGGCTGTCGGCGGAGCAGGCGCTCGACGCCTGGCACCGCATGCCGATCGCCGATCTCGGCCGACTCGCGGACCGGCGATGCCGGGCGATCCACGGCGACTCGATCCGGACCTACGTGATCGACCGGAACATCAACTACACGAACGTCTGCACCGCGAAGTGCACCTTCTGTGCCTTCCGGCGGGATCAGGGCGACGACGACGCCTACACCCTCGAGTACGAGGAACTGCTGCAGAAGATCCGGGAGGTCGTCGCGATCGGCGGCACCCAGATCCTGATGCAGGGCGGGATGAACCCCGAACTCCCCCTCGACTGGTACGTCGAACTGCTCCGTCGCATCAAGGCGGAGTTCCCCGACCTCCACGTCCACGCGTTCAGCCCCCCGGAGTTCATCGAGTTCGTCAACTTCTTCGACCCGGCGGGCGACACCCTCGCCGACAAGCTTCGAACCGTGCTGGCGCCGCTGGTGGCGGCGGGCCTCGACTCGATCCCCGGTGGCGGCGGCGAGATCTTCGCGGACGCCGTTCGCCGGAAGATCGGTCTCGGGAAGTGCACCGCCGAGGCGTGGCTGACCGTGATGCGGGTCGCCCATGAGTTCGGACTGAACACCTCCGCCACGATGATGTTCGGGCACATCGAGGGCGTCGGAGACCGCATCCACCACATGGAACTCGTCCGCCGCTGGCAGGACGACGCGATCCGCGACTTCGCCTCGGACGGCGGCGGTCGATACCACGCCTTCATCTCCTGGCCCTTCCAGCCCGACAACACCCCGCTCGGCCGGCTCAAGGCCTGGGGCGACGTCGAGGGCGACGACCCCGACGCACCG
>JAACEA010000344.1 GCA_009936695.1 Planctomycetia bacterium | reverse complement strand
TGGTCCGTCGTCGGGGGGCCTGCCCGGTTCGAATTCTCGGAGGGTGCCGATGGTGATCTCGAGATCCAGGGATCGGGCAGCGCGCCGCGGAACGCATTCCTGGTGAGTGATCGGAGTTACGGGGACTTCCTCGTCGAATTCGACGTCATGATCGCCCGGAACGGAGGGAACTCGGGGTTCCAGATCCGAAGTGCGGTGGATGGCGGCCGGATGGTCGGTTACCAGATCGAGATCGATCCTTCCGAGCGCGCGTGGTCGACCGGCCTGTACGACGAAGGTCGTCGAGGGTGGCTCGCGACGCTCGAGGACAACGCCACCGCCCGCGACGCGTTCGTGCCCGGCAAGTGGAACACCGTCCGTATTCTTGCGATCGGCCCGAGAATCCGGACGTGGATCAACGATGTTCCAGCCATCGACCATCTGGACTTCGTCGATCGAGACGGACGATTCGGATTCCAGGTCCACTCGGGACGGTGCGATGTCCGCTGGCGGAGGATCCGAATCGCGGACCTGGGGACTCGCCGGACCGAATCGATCATCAGAGACGGCTCGCTGGGTGGCTTCGATCTCGAATCGACGCCTGGTGTGCGCCTGGATGCGACCGGAATCCACTTCGAGGCGGCCACGGGTGGCGACATCACCACGAGACTGCCGCTTCCTGACCTTCCACTGGTGCTTGAAGTCGAAGCGAGGATGACGAAGGGGTTGATGTTGATCCAGTTGGGCGACATGAAGCGCGGGCCCGGATACGGCATCAGGGTCCCCGGGCCGATCGGGAAGGATGGTTCGTCGGGATGCATCCGGATTCTTCGAAACCTCGATCGGATCCAGGTGTTCGTGGACGATGTCCCGCTGGTGCCGGGTCCGCCGGATCTGAATGGGCCGTTGTCACTTCGAATCGCGACCGTGGTCGGAACCACCGCCACCATCAATCGGGTGGATCTCGACGTTCCGTCATCGTCGGAGATCAAGGCGATCGAAACCGCCCGGTCGAAGACCGTCGTGAGTTCCGATCAGGACTCCACCGGAGACGGTAGGGATTCGAAGTGATTCAGCCTGCGATCCGGCGCCACTCGGACTGATCCGCACCGACGACCCGGTCACGGCCCGTCTCCTTCGCCCGATAGAGCGCTCGATCCGCCGCGGCGATCAGCTTCTCGGGCGTGGGATCCCCCTCGATGCACCCGAGATCCGCCACGCCGAACGACGCGGATATCCGGATTCCCGGGCGATCCGGCCAGTCGATCTCGCTGATCCTGACCCGATGACGCTCCGCGACCTCCATCGTCTCCGCGAGATCGGTTCCCGGCGCGATCAGCGCGAACTCCTCGCCGCCGTATCGACATGCGACATCCGGTGACCGACCACTCGCAAGCACGGTGGCGGCTCGCTCGAGCACCTCGTCTCCGAATGGATGTCCGTGGGCGTCGTTCAGGCTCTTGAATCGATCGAGATCGCAGAGGACCAGGGAGAGTGGTTTGTCGTAACGCACCGACGTTTCGACTTCCGCCGCAAGCCGGTCGTCGAGATAGGCGCGATTCCAGAGGCCGGTGAGTCCATCGAGCTGCGCCCGTTGCGCGAGCATCCTGACCAACCGCTGCATCCGCAGCGCCGATCGAACCCGAGCCTTGAGTTCGCCGACGTCGAACGGCTTGCCGACGAAATCGACCGCGCCGAGATCGAGTCCTCGAACCCGGTCCATCGTCTCGTTGCTCGCGGAGACGAAGATCACCGCGATGTCGCGGGTCAGCGGGTCGGCCTTGAGTCGGGCCAGCACCTCGAATCCATCGAGATCCTCGAGGTCGATGTCCAGCAGGATCACTTCGGGTTGGAGATTCCGAGCGACCCGGATCCCGTCCGTCGCGTTGTGGACGGAATGGAGATCGATCCGCTCGTGACGAAGTCTCGCCCGAAGAAGGCGATGTACGAGATCCGAATCGTCGATCGCGAGCACCCGCGGTCGTTTCGGTTCATCGTGCGTCATACCGGCTCCGGCGGGTTGCGTTCAAGAATCGGTCGGGCGCACCGCGGCCCGGCAGGTGGTGATGAGGTCTTCGACCCGTTCCGAGATTCCCGAGATGTCCATCTCGTCGGCGAGCATGTCGTCCTCGAGCCGTGCGGCGGAGTGGCCGATCGGATCGAATCCGTATCCGCCCGCCGCACCCTTGAGTTGGTGGGAGATCCGACGAAGCGTGGCGAAGTCCTCGGAAAGGCATGCGGATCGGATCGATTGAACGTGGTGATCGAGTTCGTCGACGAACTGCATCACGAGGTCCCGAAGATCGGGATCGTTCTCGTAGATGCTGTGAAGCGGCGGACTTCCAATCGATCTCGGGGTCTCTTCCATATCGGGTTGATCGGCTCGTCCGGACGGTCGCTTGGGTTCGATCGGACTCGATCCGGGTATCGGGCGGTCACCTCCCGACTCGTCCACACAGATCGGATGATTCGCACCATCGAATCGCTCGAACGACCGGGAACCAGTAGGATTCCGAACCACCCTGTCCGACCCCCGGCTTCCGCCGAGTGTCCGGAGTTTCAAGATGATCCCCAAGCAGCCGCCCCGAGACGGGCAGTCCGGATTTCTCTATCTGCCCCCATACCGGATCCATGGGATCAGCGTGGCGGGCGAGCACACCACCATCACCGTCCCCGAACTCGGTGTGACCTTCGACATGGGTCAGTGCACCAGGGCTTCGCTCAGCAGCG
>JAACEA010000343.1 GCA_009936695.1 Planctomycetia bacterium | reverse complement strand
TTCAGCAACGGAGACCCCGTCACCGCGGAGGACTTCAAGTACGCCTGGCGCCGCGCGATCCTCCCCGATACCGCGGCGACCTACTCGAGCCTCTTCCTCGGCATCGCCGGCGCCCGCGCGTTCTTCGACTGGCGATCGGCCCTGCTCACGCTTCGGGCGTCCCCGGATCGCCGTGACGAACTCGTCGAATCGGGCGTTCTCTCCGCCGAAGAAGCCGACGCGATCCTCGCCGAGGACGGGGCGTCTTCCTTTCGCCGCACCCTCGATCGCTTCGACGAGATGGTCGGACTCGACGCGGTCGATCCCCACACCCTCGAAGTCGAACTCCAGGGCCCGCTCCCCTACTTCCTCGACCTCGTCGCCTTCGGAACCTTCAGTCCGGTTCACCGCCCCACCCTCGAGGCCGCGACCACCATCGACCCCGTCACCGGCCGGATCGAGGAGGATCGATCCTGGACGAAACCCGGCCGATTGATCGGCAACGGTCCTTTCGAACTCGCACGGTGGCGCTTCCAACGGGACTGCCGCTTCGAAAAGAACCCCTTCTACTGGAATGCCGAGTCGATTCCCGCGGAGAGCATCGAAGCCGTGGTCATCCAGGATCCCAACACCGCGATTCTGGCGTTCGAAGCAGGCGAGGTCGACTGGATCCCGGACGTCCGAGCCGAGTATCGGGCGGACATGATCGCCGAGCGACTCGCCTACGAGGAACGGCACGAGGCGATCCTCGCCGCGACGACCGACGCCGATCTCGATCGAACCCTCGCGACCCTTCCGTCACCCGAGACCGGGGAACGCCGGAACATCCACACCGTGGATGCCTTCGGCACCGACTTCTTCCATGTGAACTGCCGAGAGCGACTCGCCAACGGAACCCCGAATCCCCTCGTGGATCCCCGGGTGCGACGAGCCCTCGCGCTCTGCATCGACAAGCCCGCCCTCGTCCAGCGGGTGACCCGACTGAACGAGACGACGAGCGGCGCCTTCGTCCCGGACGGGAGCATTCCGGGCTACCAGCCGCCGGCGGGCCTTCCCTTCGATCCCGACCGGGGACGCGCGGAACTGGATGCCGCGGGTTGGCGACGGGACGATGCAGGCGTGCGTCGCAACGCCGACGGTGATCCGTTCCCCACCCTCGACATCCTGTTCTCGACCGGCAGTCCCCGGTACAAGGATCTCTCGCTGGCGCTCCGAGACATGTGGCGACGCGAACTTCAGATTCCTGCGGAGATCTCCGGACGCCCGGGCAACGAGTACCGGGCCCAGCTCGAAATGGGGAACTTCATGGTCGCCCGCGGGGGCTGGTACGGCGACTACGGCGATCCCACCACGTTCCTCGACCTCAACCACTCCACGGACGGCAACAACCACCGGGGTTACGCGAGTCCGCGGTACGACGAACTCCTCGCCACCGCGGCGGCGACGCTCGATCCCGACGCGCGATTCCGAATTCTCGAGGAGGCCGAACGGATCCTCGTCGAGGAGGATCTGCCCATTCTCCCACTCTGCACCTACGTGACGGTGTACATGTACGAGCCGGACCGACTGCTCGGACTGACGCGACATCCCCGGCTGGACCAGCATCCGGGCCGATGGTCGGTTCGCCGATGAGACGGGATACCGGCACGTCGACATCGAATCTCGCCGCATGAGCGACGCACGCGATCCGAAACAGCCGCTCCGGGCAGGGCCGTGGGCCCGATTCGTGTTCCTTCAGGTGCCGATGGCGGCGAGCGCCGCGAGCCTGATCGCCGCGACCGCGACCATCCTCGACCGGCCGCTCCAACCGGCCTGGTACCTCGCCGCGTTCCTCGGGACCTGGTGCGTGTATCTCCGCGACTCGGCGGCATCCTGCGACGCCGAGGACCGTGTCAGCCAACCCGGCCGAGCGGCGCTCTTCCGATCCAGCCCGTTCCTTCGAAGGACCCTTCCGGCGATCGCCGCCGTTGCGGGGCTCGCCACCCTTGCGTGGATCCGACCGACGACACCGACCACGGCCCTGCTCATCGCCGTCGGGCTTCTCGGCCTCCTTCATGCGTTCTCGGTCGGAGGTCGGACGACGTCATGCTCCACGGGGCCACCACGCCTGCAATCGCGTCTCGCGATCCTGAAGTCACCGATGGTCTCCATCGCCTGGGCCGGCGCGGCCGTGTCTCTCCCCGTGCTGGAAGGACGGGGGCCCGGAATCTCGACCGCGACCTGGTCCGGGGCCGCCATGCTCGGGCTGCCGTTGATCGCGATCCTCCTCGGCGATTCGCTGCTGCTCGATCTCCGCGACCGGGATGCCGATGCGCAGTTCCACCTGCGGACGATCGCGGTCCGACTCCGGCCTCGAACCGTGCACCTCCTCGTGGGCGTCCTTCTGCTGGTCGCCGCGACCGGTTTCGTCCTGATCTCGATCGCTGGAGACACCGCGATCTCGGGGCTGGCCCTCGGCATCCCCGCGGTGCTCGGACTCGCCATCGCCTGGGCGGCGTGGTCGAGCCTCCGAAATCGTGAGGCATCCCTCACGCTG
>JAACEA010000342.1 GCA_009936695.1 Planctomycetia bacterium | reverse complement strand
GGGCGGTCGGTACTTCGACGACATGAACCAGCGGGAGACGCTGTTCACCGAGCTCGGCGTCCTCGAGGACACGCCGCCCACCGTCCCGGAAGGATTCCGCGACAGTCGGTACGTCTTCCTCGCCAACAGCCACCCCGCGGTCCAGGCGAATCTGCTCTCCCAGTTTCCGGATCGCGCCATCGCGGTCTGCGACACCATGGACCTCTGGATCAACATCGCCCACGACGACCTGCTCGCGCTGCTGAAGCAGGTCGACGGCGTGGTGCTGAACGACCAGGAGGCCATGCAGCTCGTCGAGACCCGGAACGTGGTCGACGCGGGCCGCAGGATCCTCGAACTCGGGCCCACCTTCGCGGTGATCAAGAAGGGTGAACACGGCGCGGTGCTCGTCCATCGCGACGGGGTCGCGGTGGTCCCGGCCTTTCCCGCCGATCACGCGTCGGTCGTCGACCCCACCGGTGCCGGCGACAGCTTCGGCGGCGGCATGATGGCCCATCTCGCCCGGCTCGATCGCACCGACTTCGAGGCGATTCAGGAATCGCTGGCGTGGGGCACGATCATGGCGAGCTTCACGATCGGCTCCTTCGGTCTGACCGGTCTCCAGGAGGCCGACGACGCCCGCATCCAGGAACGCATGGAGCGGTACCGATCGATGGCTCGGATCGGCTGAGCAATCCCGACCGGGCTCGACCCGGATATCCCGTCGCACGCCGAAGCCCGTCGGCGACCGGCCGCAACTCCGCGAGGAAACCGTTCATGCTCGTACGCCTTCTTCGTCCGTCCGGTCGGCTCGTCGTCCCGATGACCGTCATCGTCGTCCTTCTCGCCGGATTCGGCGGGACACCCGCGGCGCTCGCCCAGGCGGGCTGGACGCCCTTCGGGGAACTCCCCGGCGCCGACGCGTACCGGGACGTCGCTCGCAACGCCCGCCGCATCGGGCTCGGCGGCCGGGTCCGCGACATCCGCTTCGACGAGACCCACGCCTACTTCCTTTCCGGCGATGGATGGCAGCGGGTCGACCTCGCCACCGGCGAACGCAGCGAAGCCGATGCGACGGCCCTGCCCGATCGCATCCGCGCGAGCCGTGGAAACGGACGACGGGGCGGCCGGGGGCGGGCCGCTCGGGGCCGGCAGGTGACCGAGGAACCGTCGCCCGACGGCACGTTCACCGCGGTCCACCGCGACTACAACGTCTGGTTGCGGTCCGAATCCGGCCAGGAGATCCCGGTGACCACCGACGGCACCGAAGCCAATCGTTTCGGCACCGCATCGTGGGTCTACGGCGAGGAGCTCGACCAGAGCACCGCGATGTGGTGGTCGCCCGACGGCGCGTACCTCGCGTTCTACGAGTTCGACGTCTCGAACACCCGGGACTACTACCTGCTGGACGGCCTCTCGGAACTTCGGACCGGCATCATGCGGGAGCGATACCCGAAGGCGGGTGATCCGAATCCGATCGCGGGTCTGCGGATTCTCGACGTCGAAGGCGGGGGGATCGCGACCGTCGACGTCGGCGAGGACCCGGAGCAGTACGTGTACGCGGTGCGGTGGACCCCCGATTCGAGCGAGCTTCTGTTCAATCGGACCAACCGGCACCAGAACGTGCTCGAGGTGATGGCCGCCGATCCGACCACCGGCGCAACCCGCCTCGTGGTCGAGGAACGACAGGAGACGTGGCAGCGGAACCGCCCCGAGATGCGATTTCTCGAGGATGGTCGACGCTTCATCTGGGAGACCGAGAAGTCCGGATGGAAGCGATACGAACTGCGCGATCTCGACGGTTCGCTGATCAATCCCCTGACCGGGACCACGGCTCCGACCAGCGAAGCGCCGACGGAGTCGATCGTGAAGGTCGACGAGGATGCGGGCGTGCTGTGGTTCACCATGCGCAACAGCGAGACTCCGACCAACGACCAGTTGCACCGGGTCAACCTCGACGGGAGCGACGAGCGCCGGATCACCAGCGTCGATCTGAACCACGGGAGCTTCCAGATCGCGCCCGATGGCCGAACGGTGGCGGCGATGCGTCAGGCGGTCGATCACGCCCCCGAGACCGTGCTCTACGACCAGGATGGTCGCGAGATCGCGGTGCTCGCGACGGGCGACGTCTCCGGACTCGAGAAGGGTGGTTTCCACGGCGGCGAACTGTTGCGATTCACCGCCGCGGACGGCACCACGCCGCTGCAGGCGGTGCTGCATCTGCCGGCCGGTGCGGACCTCGAATCGGTGGCGAAGTATCCGCTGGTGGTCGACGTCTACGGTGGGCCCGAATCCCGGGGCCCTTCGAACACCTGGAGTCCGGCGAACGCGCTCTGCGAGCTGGGTTTCGCGGTCGCGAAGATCGAGAATCGTGGCACCATCGGTCGTGGCAAGGCGTTCGAGGGTGCGACCTACCTGCAGCTCGGCGTCGCGGATCTTGATGATCAGGTTGCGGGCGTGAAGGCGATTCTGGAGGCCCATCCCGAGATCGATCCCGCCCGGGTCGGGATCACCGGCCACAGCTACGGTGGCTACATGGCCGCCCTCGCGATGGTGCGCCACCCCGACGTCTTCGCGGCCGGCGTGGCGGGCGCCCCGGTCACCGACTGGCGGAACTACGACACCATCTACACCGAGCGCTACATGCGCACGCCCGAGGAGAATCGCGAGGGCTACGACGCGGGCAGCGCGGTCCGGCTCGCCGAGAACCTCGAGGGTGATCTCCTGCTGCTCCACGGGATGCGGGACGACAACGTGCATCCCTCGAACACCTTCCAGATGGCGGCCAGACTCCAGGATCGGGACATTCCGTTCGAGATGATCATGTTCCCGACCGCGACGCACGGCATCGGCAGCGCCGCCTACCGATCCAGCAAGTGGTCCTTCCTGCAGAAGCACCTCGACGGGGCGGCCACCGCCAACCGGAAACCGTGACCGACGCCCCGACGCCGAGACCGTTGCCCGCCGATCGTGGTGATGTCGACACCGAGCGACGCCACCCGGACGGTCGATCGCTCGATGGCATGGACGTCGAAGCCCTCGTCCGGTTCCTGGCCGAGGATCAGCAGCG
>JAACEA010000036.1 GCA_009936695.1 Planctomycetia bacterium | reverse complement strand
GTTCATCGAGGCCGCGGGCGGACTCGCGACCCGGGCCTGGACGGAGACCGGTGGAGAAGGCGAACTCGTCCGGGCGATGCGGCTCGCCATCTCGCGCACGCCCGATGCTCGGGAGATCCGGGTGCTGGAGCGGCTTCTCGCAGAGGAGACCCGGCGGTTTCGGGCGGCCCCGGCGCGGGCCGCGGCGTTGATCGAGGCGGCTCGGGCCTCCGTTCCGGAAGCACTGGATGCCGCGTCCTTCGCGGCGCGAATCGTGGTGGCGAACGTGATTCTCAATCTCGACGAGTTCCTCAACCGCGGCTGACCCGGGAGATCGACGCATGGCCAGGAGATCCGAACACGCCGCCCGAGACCTGCACCATCGACTGGTGAAGGACCGACTCGAGGCCACGACCCGACGCGCCTTCCTCGGGCGGATGGGCACGGGCATCGGCGGCATGGCCCTGGCCTGGGCGACCGCGGATGCGACCCGTCCCGCATTCGGGTCGGACGGTGGCGATCCGATGGCCGGACTGGACCTCACCCGGCCTCATTTCGCGCCGAAAGCGAAGCGCATCGTCTATCTGCACATGGCCGGCAGTCCGCCCCATCACGATCTGCTCGATCCGAAGCCCGCCCTCGAACGCTGGGACGGGAAGCCGTGTCCGGATCATCTCCTCGATCCGGAGAACTTCGCCTTCATCAAGGGCCATCCCGAGGTGCTCGCCTCCCCGTACGCGTTCGCACCGCAGGGTCGATCGGGTACCGAAATCAGCGAACTGCTCCCCGGGCTCTCGCGGCATGCCGACCGCATCGCCGTGGTGCGATCGATGCACACCGATCAGTTCAATCACGCGCCGGCCCAGCTCCTCCTCTACACCGGTTCGCCCCGGCTGGGACGTCCGTCCCTGGGTTCGTGGATCAGCTACGGCATCGGGTCGGAGAATCGCGACCTGCCCGCCTACGTCGTGCTCGTCTCCGGTGGCAAGACGCCCAGCGCCGGGAAGAGCGTCTGGGGCAGTGGTTTCCTCCCCAGCGTCCACCAGGGGGTCCAGTGTCGTTCCGAAGGTGATCCGGTCCTGTTCGCCGCGGACCCGCCCGGAATCGATCGCGACACCCGGGCCGCGACGATCGACGCCCTCGCCGAACTGAACGGACTCCAGTGCGAACGTCAGGGCGATCCCGAGACGCTGGCTCGTATCGCGCAGTACGAGCTCGCGTTTCGAATGCAGGCCGCGGTTCCCGAGGTGATGGACATCGCCCATGAGTCTCCGGACACGCTCGAGCGATACGGCGCGGTGCCGGGTCAGGCGAGTTTCGCGAACAACTGCCTGCTGGCGCGGCGGATGCTCGAGCACGACGTCCGCTTCGTCCAGCTGTTCGACTGGGGCTGGGACACCCACGGAACGAACCCGAGCGACGACATCGTGAATCAACTCCCCAAGAAGTGCCGGGAGACCGACGGTCCCATCGCCGCCCTGCTCGACGATCTGGTCGATCGCGGCCTTCTGGAGGACACGCTGGTGATCTGGTCGGGGGAGTTCGGCCGCACCGCGATGAACGAACGGCGGAACGGATCGTCCTACTACGGACGCGACCACCATCCCCACTGCTTCTCGATCTGGATGGCGGGTGGTGGTGTCCGCCCGGGGATCGTCCACGGTGAGACCTGCGAGTTCGGCGCGTCGATCGTTCGCGACCCCGTCCATGTGCATGATCTGCAGGCGACGGTGCTCCGGCTGCTCGGCTTCGATCATGAACGCCTCGTCCGTCGCCATCAGGGCCGAGACTTCCGGCTCACCGACGTCCACGGAAGCGTGGTCGACGGGCTGCTCGGCTGAGCCGCGCATCGGTCCGGCGCGGGTCGGTGGGCACTCCGATCAGAGGCCCGATTCCTCGACGGGGTGCGGCGTTCGAGTCCCGACGCCGGACAGGTGCCGGCCCACCAGGCGAGCGACCAGCACGGTCAGGAAGACCTGGCCGATCAGCGCCTCGAGGTTCGAGAGCGACCGGGCGAGTTCCGACTGGGGCGTGATGTCGCCGTAGCCGACGGTGGTGATCGTGATGAGCGAGAAGTAGGCCATCAACCGGTCCGGGCCGAGGGAGAAGTCGGGATCCGTCGGCGGGCCCGGGATGTCGAAGGCGGCAGGGTCGAGCGTGACGAGGATGGTGTAGATCGAGGCGAACACGCCGCTGATCAGGAGATAGACCGAGATCGATCCGCAGATCGTGTCGACGTCGACCTCGCGGGTCGAGAAGATGTCCGCGCAGATCAGCAGGATGAGATACGTGAGCAGCAGGGTGTCGAGCACGAGCGCGATCGTCACGATCGTCGAATGCGCTTCGCCCGGCAGGAAGCGGCCCGAGACGCCGACGATGATCGCGACGGCGCCGAGGCAGAGGCAGACGATGAAATGGATCCGATTCGCGATGAAGGCACGAACCGCCGCGAGGAGGAGCAGGCCGATCACCAGGTCCCCGATGTAGATGTGCGACGAGACGAGCTCGAACCGCCCGACCAGCGGGCCGATGATGAGCATCAGGAAGAGACCGGACATGATCCAGATGTACCGGCCACCGATGAAGAGTCGAAGGAACCCCATCGGATTGAGCGGCGTCGCATGAGGCGGGTCTGACTTGGGTCGGAAGAAGGCCATCCCGGGGATATCGACCGACCCCCGCGCCCCGATGAAAAGATGACGTGGCCGCCCGAGGGGATATCATTCCCCGATGGAAGCAGCCCTCGAAATTCGTGACCTCCGCTTCCGCCGTTCGGGCGGATTCGAGATCGACGTTCCGGAATTCCGAATCGACGCCGCCGAGCAGGTGCTGTTGACCGGACCTTCCGGGTGCGGGAAGAGCACCTTGCTGATGCTCGCCGCCGGACTTCTCGACGCCGATGCGGGATCGATCTCGATCGCAGGTCGCGAAATCTCGGGAGTCCGGGGCGCCGCCCGGGACGCCCTTCGTGCCGATCGCGTCGGAATGGTCTTTCAGACCCACCATCTGCTCCCGGGGCTGACCGCCCGGGAGAACGTGGCCGCCGCACTGCTGTTCGGGGGCGTCCCGAAGGCCAGGCACGCGGAGATCGCGGGCGGGCTCCTGGATCGCCTCGAGGTCGAGTCGGGAGCGAGGATCGATCGCCTGAGCGTCGGGCAGCAGCAGCGCGTCGCCATCGCCCGCGCGGTGGCGGGCGAACCAGCGATCGTGCTCGCCGACGAACCGACCGCGGCCCTCGATCCCGAGCATGCCGCGAACGCGGTCGAGCTGCTGCAGGAGATCTGCAGAG